>CAXTCH010000181.1:0-7044 GCA_964241945.1 uncultured Mucilaginibacter sp. | reverse complement strand
ATTCTATTCTATTTTTTGATCTGTTTCCTCAATTATTAAAGTCGTTCTATGAAAAAAGAGGCACATATCTGCCTCTATCTCCTTTTATCCCTAAGCATTTATTATACTTTGAAACAAAAAACCAGGTAAGATGCAAGGAAAACCCTTGTGCGTGACATGTTCTTACATGACTTCCAAGGTTTGTTGCAGGCAATTGTTAAGCTTTTCCAAATTTGTATTATTGATTGAATTCAAATCATGAATACCCGCAATAGTAAGGAGGGGTAAGAAATTTGTTTTCTGTTGCTTTAATTGAAGGATTATTTGCGTGCATCCACAGGCAATTTGCTTACAGCTATCAAGTAACATCACCGCAAATTTCAAATTCAGTTCACCGACAATTTTTTAAACAATAGAGATTACCTATGCTGAAAGCAGTAAACTTATTATCGTTGGATTTCTTGAAAATTCTGCTTCTGAAATTTCAAAATTTCTAATCATCTTAAATTTATGTCATCTCTTGGTCAAATTGAGATTAGAGTGATTTGCATAAATTTCACACCTGTGGGAAAATTATAATTTTAGGCACAAAATATTATGTATCCATAAAATGAAATCCCTTATTAATTTCGAAAAAGCCACGTTTAAAGATTTTGAAAATGTAGAAGGTCTGGATGCTTTTGAACGAGCCGAGCTTTTTAGCCGTTTCACCGATTATATGGAGAATACGAAACCCTTGACCACATCATTCTGTGCTTTTTTGAGCATCGCATGGTGTGATAAGCAATTTAACTATTTATATCAAAATAAATTACTTAGGGTGGTCAACGTGTTACAGAATATTTGGTCACCAAGTTTCGAAAATATGTGGTCAATGCTTCCGTATTTTCCACAATAAGCACAGAATAATATAGTCAAAGGGTATGATTTTTTCGTTAGATAACTAGTTACACGCTTTCACATATCCAGTTTGCCAATCTCTCAACATCTTCTATTAAGTGGTTCGATGTTTGCTCCAAGTGGACTGGGAAATACTGCACCACTCTGTATCCATTTTTTTGAACGGTTCGCTTGGAAACTCATTAAAACAGCGGATTTTGATATCGTGTTTCAGTTGAAATCTTGCCAGACATATCTGTTTTAATCTCCAGCCAGACGCCTGAATTCATTGGGGCGCATATTGGTTACTTCCTTAAAACTATTGCTGAACGCGGCCACGCTGGTATAGCCAACCTCATAAGCAGTTTCCGTAATGTTTTTGCCGGCACTGCTTAGTAATTGCATGGCTGCTATTACCCGCAGTATTTTGAGGTACTGTACATAAGAGACCTTAAGTTCCCAGTCAAAGATCCGGGTAAGGTTACGAACGCTGAAACCGAACTTTTCAGCCACATAAGGCAGAGAAAGCTCCTGACCTTTGTGTACTGCCATGAAATCCAGCACAGGGGCCAGCCTTTGATGTGTGGTGAAGGGCAGGCTGATGTGTAACGGGGTTTTACTGATCTCAGGCAGCAGATGCTTCAAGGTCAGCAAAAATCCATGCTGCTTGCTTCCCTTCACTATGGTTCCGTACCATTCACGGGTATGGTTCAGCATTTCCTTGAGTAAGCTGTTTATAGGGTAGACACCGAGGCTATTGTAAAAATGCTCCGGTGTATCCGGCCCTTCGGTAAAATAGATGGATTTGAGCAGCGGCTTCCCGATATTGTACTCCATCCAGTGGTCGGTTCCTTTCGGGATCCACAGGTAATGTTTCGAGGGTACATAATAGCTGGAAAGAGGAGTTTTGAGATGCGCTATGCCATTCTCCACAATCAGCATCTGATGCTGCTGATGCTGATGCAGCGGAATCTGCCCCAGCACAATGTCTCGGCCAACAAAGATTGCACCTTCATTATTCTTGATCTCCGAATCAATACGCGCAAACAGTTGCATAATTTCAATTTGGCTTAAAATAATAAAAATAAGGCCAATTATAGTAAATCCATCAATTTTGTGATCACGACCTTTGAACTTCAAACATTCACTTATTTTTATGCATATAACACTAAAACATGAAAAGCAGTCAACACCAGCCGGGAGGGCCATTGGTGTTCGCTGTGCCGCAACGCGATCTGAAACAAGCCGTTTACCGCTAAGTTCAGGCATGGAACAGGAAAGGAGCAGCAATGGCTAATCACCTGGGCAATTATGATGATGTAATGTCTCTAAACGCGAGGCTTGCCAACATCAAAACAGACAGCGGCTATGCGCTTGGTTTAGAAACGGATACCGGCGTGCTTAACGTAACCGCTACCGGCGCGGCCTTAGGTTTGCCCGCGCCTGCAGATGTGGATGATCTGCTGCAAAACGGCTTGGGAGAACAGGTACGCCGCATACGCACGGCGGCAGCAGAGCATCCGGAAAGCGCGGTGCTGATACCTACGCAGGAAGTAAGCTTCGCTCCGCTGGTAACCCGGCCTGAAAAGATTGTCTGCATTGGTTTCAACTATAAGAAACATGCAGAGGAAACCGGTACCAAAATTCCCGAAGCGCCGCCGCTGTTCGGGAAGTTCAACAACGCGTTGAACCATCACAGCGGGGTGGTAAAGCTGCCGGTCGATGTAGATAGCCATTTTGATTATGAAACCGAGCTGGTCATCGTTTTCGGCCGGCCCTGCCGTAATGTGAGCGAGGATGAAGCGCTGGATTATGTGGCCGGTTATGCCATAGGCAATGATGTAAGCGCACGCAAGCTGCAGCAGCAAACCCCGCAAATTACCGCCGGAAAAATCAGCGACGGTTTTGCGCCCCTCGGCCCCTGGCTGGTGACCCGCGATCGGGTGCCCGACCCGAATAACCTGCGGCTGCAAACTTTTTTTAACGGGGAACAACGCCAGGACTGGACTACCGGCGACATGATCTTTAACTGCCGCCAGCTCATCAGCTATATTGCCGGCATCACTACCATTCAGCCGGGTGATATCCTGTTTACCGGTACACCACAAGGGGTTATTTTGGGTGAGAAAATGCCGGCTTTCCTGCGCCGCTGGATCAAACCCGGT
Organism: uncultured Mucilaginibacter sp.; assembly: GCA_964241945.1. Classification (GTDB taxonomy): domain Bacteria; phylum Bacteroidota; class Bacteroidia; order Sphingobacteriales; family Sphingobacteriaceae; genus Mucilaginibacter. The sequence goes on along the minus strand of CAXTCH010000181.1, from coordinate 4,021 downwards.
GATGAAGTGATTTCAACCATCGAAGGCTTGGGCGAACTACGGGTAAGCTATGAATAACTTGCAGGAGGGAGTTAATATGAACATGACACACACAACTGCAGGAACAATAGAAAGGCTTTACCCGCTTGACGGCGGACTGGCCATGGCGCCCGACAAATCAGAATATTCGCCGGGCGTTGATAAGGGAATACCCATTGCGCTCAGCTGCAACGCTTATTTAATACGCCGTGCCGGTGAGTGGATATTGTGGGACACCGGCATACAGGACGATTTGTATTTTGAGCTTGGCGGCAAGGTAGTGTCTCACAATATCCGCGGCATTGTAAGCCGGCCCATCGGCACCCAGCTGCATGAGCTCGGCATCCGGCCGGAGGATATTGGTACCGTAATATTATCTCACGCCCATTTTGACCATACCGGAAACTGTAACCTGTTTCCGCATGCCACCTTTTATGTGCAGGAAATAGAATACCAGGCCATGTTTGGTTCAGACTACAAAAAGTATGGTTACGTGCCTAAGCTTTATAAGGCTGTAAAAGAAGGAAAAACAGAACTGCTTTCCGGCGATTCAGATCTTTTTGCTGATGGCTCCATGCGCATTTTCATCACGCCGGGCCACACGCCGGGGCATTGTTCCCTGCTGGTGAATCTGCCTAAATCTGGCTTGATCATGCTGGCTGCCGATGTGGCCCACAACCGCTACAACCTGGACAATCGCCTGGTGCCCAAGCTGAACAGCGATGAGGAGCAATCTAAGAAATCAATGGACCGGTTGGAGGCCATCTGCAAGCAGCACAGTGCACAGCTCTGGCTTAACCATGATATCCGGCAGCAAGCCACCATTCAGCATGCGCCTACTTGGTTTGACTGATGATACAAGCAGTTAATCACAGCAGCGCTGAATGGTGCTGCTGTGATTAAAATCAAACCGTTATATAATTTAGGCAGGACCGGCCTTGAAAATCGACGGGTCAGTTGAACCTGACGAGAGCTGGGTAATAGGTATCACGCCTATTGACTGCTACTAAAACATCATCATTAAACAATGATGAAATCAGCTGGCTGTTACGGACATTTTAAGCTGTGTATCCGTTCAGCTTTTGCACGTATGCCGCCGTGGTATCATTATTGACTTGCAGCCGTTCCATGCTGGTGCCGAAGCTTACCTCGTTCTGCCCTGCCTGCAGCTGTTCAAATACCGCTTTCACAAAATAGCTCACCGGCGGGTACTGGTTATGAATACCCGGTGCACCCAAATCCGTATTCAATGTAGGCGGAATCATTTCAATAACCTCGATGTTTTTGTCTTTCAAGAGGTAACGCAAAGAGATGGTGTAGGACTTCATAAATGCCTTGGTGGCGCAATACACCGGCACTTTAGCAAGCGGGGTGAAGGCCAGACCAGAAGTGACATTGATAATGGTATCCAACTTCTTAAGCCCGGCGAACAGGGTGTTGAGGTGTACGACCGCTATGATGTTGGTGTTGACCTCCTCAAGTGCTTTTCGGTAAAAGCTGCTGTCATCTGCGTTCATCCAGTTTTGTACACCGGCATTATTGACCAGCACATTCAAACCGGGATGCTCGGCCTTCACCCACTCATACAATTGTATCCGGTCGCTCTCGGCAGCCAGATCGCACACCCGGGTGATTACACCGGGATGCTGCGCTTTCACTTCTCCCAGCCTAGCTTCCCTTCTGCCGCAAATGATAACCGTGTTGCCTTCGGCCATAAATTTTTGAGCCAGGCCCAGCCCGGTGCCTGAGCCGCCGCCGGTAATCAGCAGCGTATTGTCTGTTATTTTCATGTGTGTTGATTTGGTACTGCAAAGTTGCTATTGTCAGGAATCAACATATAAAAACAAGGAAGAGCATCCGGCAAGCTCCGACCGGCGGCTGCATTCCATCACGCGCTGCCGCGCTATATTGCATTCCGCCGCCCGCCTCGCTGCCACCCGCACTGGCAGGAGTGAAAGGCGCTGCGCTTGTAACACACCTGCCTCAGCCCTACGCTTTTTAAGGAGGAAAAGGCCATTGCACCGCTGCCACGAAGGTAGCACCGCAGGCGGGCGTCAAGGGCATGTAAATAAGGTTGCAGTGTTTCGTTTTTCAGCGGCAACCTTGACCCTTGACACCCGCCTGCTTACGTGCTGAAGCAGTTGTTTACGCAGGCAATGGCTACCTATGCACAAATGAATCGCATATAATCGGTCAATGTTAAGAGAGCTTTTCTTTTAAAGTAAGCATGGAGTATTACTATTGCCATACAAAACGAGCCCATCATAATGAGCAGAAAAAGCATTTACGACAACAATGGAAGGTCCGGCTGGTATAATCAAAGTCCTTTAGGGGTAACCTGAATGCTGGGCAGGGCCTCCCAGTCCGGATGCCGGCCTTCGTTGGCAAATAAAATAACCTGATTGAATTCTGTTATGGAGGTGATATCAACCTGATGCTTCGGCGGGACTTCCGATTCGGCATGAATGATGACGGTATAGTATTCCCCTGCCGCAGAGTCCGACTGGTCTATGACCTCAACCGGCCCCTGGCGGTAGTGCCGGTGCATCGTGCCACTGCCCTGCGCATAGCCCTGGTTAAGTAAAGCTGTAATCAAAGCGCTCATGATGCCGGATTAAAGATTGATAGAAATTGAGGTTGCAATATTACCGCATTGTTTCGGCTAATACAACACAGAACGGTTATGCACAACGGCCACAAAGCAAAGGTATATCGTGATTTAAAATTGAGCGTTTTTCATTTATATTGATTCCCCGCCTGTTTCCTTATTGACACTGGTCGGTGGCTTCTGATTATTCTGTTTACACCGCTTAGAATACTCATCATTGTCGTTAAATTGCCGGTATGAAAACCCTGTCAGAAGTCCTGTATGCCATCGAAGTTCACTCCGCCGAGGATTTAATCAGTTATTTCCGGGATGGCGGCAATCCGAATGAGCTGCATGATGAGGTTCCGCTATTCAAAACCATGGTAGAGATGTATCTGCGCTCTCCAAGGTTCAAAGACTGTGTTAAAGCTTTCATCGATTACGGCCTTAATTTTCCAGACCAGCCGCTGCTGGCCGTATTAAGCGATGATGCTGAGGCGCTCAAAGTACTGATACAGTCAAATCCTGATCTCGTCCACCGGCAGTATTTTATGTTTAATAACACCTTCACGCCGTTGAGCGGGGTAACCTTACTGCATTACTGTGCGGAGTACGGCCACCTGGCCTGCGCCCGGTTACTGATTCAGGAGGGTGCTGAGGTTGATGCGCCAGCTGCGCTCGACGACAACGGCTTTGGCGGGCATACCCCGCTCTTTCATGCCGTTGCACAGCATGACAATAACTCTGGCGAAGTACTGCAGCTGCTGCTTGACCATTCAGCGGATGCGCTGCTTACGGTGAGAGGACTCGTCTGGGGGAAGGGCTATGAGTGGGAAACCTTTATCCCTGCGGTCAATCCCACCAGTTACTGTATGATGGGGCTGTTGCCGCAAATGCACCGCAAACCGGAGATGATAGCCGAAAACATTGCGCTCCTCCTTAAGCATAGTTATGGCTTAGCTTATGAGTTGCCTAATATTCCCAATGCTTATCTAAACAGCTGATAGGACAGGGACTATAAATGTAAGTATCATCAATCGGCTGCTAAATGGCGTAAATAAAGGCGGCTAAAACTACCCTGGAAGAATGAGACAAACGTTCCCTTAAGACCAACTTACCTACAACTAGGCGAGTGTAAACTTGTCTTTCCGGCCTTCTTTTACTGCGGTCAACTAGCCATTCCTTTTCAAGGTAGACAGGACGCCTGACAGCTGCAGCATTACTTTACATTTGTCAAGCTCAGGCTGCAACTCTACGATTTTCGCCGCAATATCCTCTCCATAGCCGGAGGTAATCTGGCTTAAGGCGTAGGCAATCTTACCGTTCATCGTGAGGTTAGGCAGGTATTCCGGCGGCACTTGCAGTTGTCTTCATTGCAATTACAGTGATATCTTATTTGCCTGTGATTGCCCTTCA
>CAXTCH010000180.1:0-7057 GCA_964241945.1 uncultured Mucilaginibacter sp. | reverse complement strand
GGAACCTTGTCTCCCCATTCTGGCGGATGGCTGTACAAAATACCAAGTGTCAGGATCAGCCAGCAAAAAACATGGACTAGTATATAAATATTATTTCTGCCAAACAGCCGCATAGAATAAATAATTATTTAAAAGTACTGATAGTTGAACAATTCTATTTTGACGATTGCTTTGGTCGTTGGATAAATCGACCATTACGCCAACTTTATCGACGTAACTGCCTGCTAACTTCCTATTTGTAACATTTGACTATTTAATTCATTACGTCGATTGGTTTTTGTAAGTCGTCTATTGCCTAAATTTAGTTCCGCAGATATGGCTTGCTTTGGAAACTAGAAGAAAGCCATGAAAAGATTATATTTATTTGCTCTAATATTAGCTCCCTTTGCAACCGTGCAGGCGGGCCTCAGCCGTGATAATTTAGCCCATCACAAAAGCGAAGCAGCCTTATCAACTGTATCCGGAACCATCCCCGATTCCATGAGTAAAAAGCCGGTCGACTATGCAACCGTTTCTATAGTAGATCAAAATTCTAATAAAATCATATCCAGTACCTTAGCAGATGCCAATGGCCGGTTTATTATCGGCAGGTTAGCTGCAGGTGTTTATAAATTGAAAATTATCTTCATCGGCTACGCCGATAAAATGATATATGATATTAGACTTGCCGAAGCGCAAAGCTTGAAGTTAGGAAACATATTACTTCGCGATAATACAAAAGCATTAAAGGAAGTGCAGATCACCGGCCGGAAAGCGTTGATTGAGGAGAAAATTGACCGGACGGTTTATAATGCCGAGAATGACCTTACTACCCGTGGCGGAGATGCGACAGATGTCATGAAACGCGTTCCAATGGTTTCTGTAGATCTGGACGGCAATGTCAGCGTCAGAGGCAGCTCAAACATTAAGGTACTCATCAACGGAAAGCCTTCGGCGATGATGTCAGCCAGTGTTGCTGATGCCTTGAAGCAGATACCGGCAGACCTGATCAGCAGCGTTGAAGTAATCACCTCGCCTTCCGCAAAATATGATGCAGAGGGTTCCGGCGGCATTTTGAATATTGTGCTCAAAAAAAATAATTTACAGGGTTTATCGCTCAATATTAATTCTACAGCAGGTACGCGCGGTTCTGGATTAGGCTTGAACGGTGGCTACAAGGTTGGTAAATTCAATTTTTCGCTGGGAGGCTTTGGACGGGCCAGCTACAATACGCCGGGTGATTTCACCAACAACCAAACCATCACCAGTCTTACTAACAATAATGTGACCCAGATAACTCAATCAGCCAGCACCCATAATAAGTCGTTAATGGGGCGTTACAATTTCGGGGCAGACTACGATATCAGCGACCACCATTCGTTGAGCTTGGGCATTGTGTTAGGCGCTAACAACCGGCCAATAACGCAAGACAATTTTCTTACCGACAATTATTTAAATAGCGCATTGGTGAGCTCTATGCTGCAAACCAATAAAATCAGAAATAACTCAAACCAGCTGGATGCAACATTGACCTATACGCTGACCGGCGAAAAACCGCAGCAAGAGTTCAGCTTACTGACAGAATACAGCCAGAACATTAGGGATTACAATTTTGAGAATATTTTTTTGAGCCAAACGACCGGAGAAGCTATAAAAGGGCTAAAAAATCTAAACCACAGCACTAATAAAGAAATTACGCTGGAAGCAGATTACCAGATGCCGCTGTTCAAAAACCAGTTAATCGAGTTCGGCGCTAAGGACATCATCCGGCGGGTAACCAGTGATTACAGTTACTTTGCGGCTGATGATGGATCGCTCAATTATCAGCCTCTTTCTGCAATAAGCCTTTCCAATGCGTTCAATTATCGCCAGAATGTTGCTGCCGGCTACGTTTCCTATACCGTATCACTTCCCAGGAGCTACACCGTGAAGGCCGGTGCCCGGTACGAATACACCAATATAAACGCAGATTTCCAAACCGGTTCATCGGTGAATATTCCTGACTATGGCGTATTAGTGCCCTCCCTAAACATAGGGAAAAGGTTTGATAACGGTGACATGATTAAGATGGGGTTTAACCGCCGTATCCAGCGCCCTTCTCTTGAATTCCTAAATCCGAACATACAGGCTTCGAATCCTTTAAATATTACTGTAGGTAATCCAATGTTACAGCCCGAGTTTACTAACAATTACGAACTGGCCTATAGTACTCATATTAAAAACAACAACTTGAATATATCAGCCTTTATGAGAAACACAAACGACGCCATACAAACGATCAGAACCAGCAGCGGCGATACGGTAAGAACAACCTACCAGAATTTAGGCAAGCAAAACACCTACGGCGTTAGCCTTTCCCTCAGCCTTGCACCTACCAAAAAACTGAATCTTAACGGCGGGGTCGATTCTTATTATCTAACCTTAAATAACCAAGATCCCGATCCGTTATACTATGCATCAAATCACGGCTGGGTAACCAATTTTCGTCTGTTCGGCAGCTATGATCTTTCTGATAAGTATGCCCTACAAGCCTTTGCATTTCATCGGTCGAATCAGATACAGCTGCAAGGTTACCAGGGTGGTTTCGGTGTGTATAATGTAAGCCTTAACCGCTATTTTGCTAAAAAGAAAAGTACCTTCGGCATTGCCGGCGACAATTTTTTGACGCATGGCTATCACATCCCGACGGTGGTTAATTCCGGTAACATCAGCCAGACGGCCATAAACGTAAATTATATCAGAAGCTTTGAAATTAAGCTTAGTTATAAGATAGGCGGACTCAGCAATAAGCCAAGTAAACCAAAGAAAACCATTAACAACGATGACCTGAAGCAGGATAGCGGTAATGGATATTCCAGCGGAAATTCGAAGAACAATTAAAACGATATAAAGTGGTCATGTTTCCTTAGTAAGCCGTAAAAGGATTAAATCAACCATTGAACAAAATTTATCTCAATATACCATTTTCAGTCAGCCCGGTCGCGCAGACAGTTTATTAATACTTCTAAAGGTGCGGGAGCTGCGATGGCATGGAATCCATTTACTGCATGGACCGTTGATAATACCAATTGTTTTATATAATTACTAACACAATTAATTTTACAAGAAAATCAGGAGTATAAAAATATATATGGTTACATTTTAATTAAACATATTACACCGCATTTTATCAAATTTATGCGGTAAAACTATAACGATTTTTGAATAAGCCCCGCGAAATCAATTTTCGACAACTTTTATAAATTGAGGTCAATCAAATGTCTATACATTCATATTAATTTAAGAAAAGCCGGTAGGCATTGATTCATCAATGCGTACTTGTGACTGAAAAACACATAAAGCACTTATATATTGTAGCATGACTGTTATCATTGGAAAGAAATGCTATGAAAGATTCGCCAAGTCCTGCACTTATGGCTTCTTTAATTAGTAGCAGCAGCAAACAGCCGGCAATAATTACCGCCGCCTATCTTGCCAATTTCACCGGCCGTAAAGCCGGTTTTAAGCAGCGCATCCACCACCGTGTGATAGAACCCAGTCAGCTGCCCCTGCCAAGCCTCATTGGTGCGCTCTCCTGGACACCCCTGGCCCGGCCTGTCACCTGAAGGTCCACCGCCGAAGTTACCACTTGGGGACCCTCCGCTGGAAGGACCATTAAGATTACCGCCCGGCCGCGAGCCGGGGCCGCCGTTCGGTGAGCGGTATGATGGTGTTAGCTTAGTATCGGTACCTATGCAAACGTGATCCACGCCAATCACGTCCACCAGCGCCCGGATGTTCTGCGCATATTCCAGCGGCGTATCAGCCAGGTGGGTCCATACGCCGATGATGCCCCCGGTATCCGCAACCATTTTCGCCTGCTCTTTGCTGATGAGCCTGGGCGCCATCATTCGGGCCATATTAGGGTTCTGCCCCAGCCGGGTATCAAGGCTCGTGTGTGAGATGATCACAGGATGGGCCGCTATCTTCAGCGCTGCCGCTGTGGTTTGTGTATTAGCATGCGCCAGGTCAATCAATATACCCAGCCGGTTACATTCCCGGATGACCTCCGCCCCAAAGGCGGTCAGTCCGCCAAATTTAGGTTCATTGGTATATACATCTCCCAGCGGCACCGAGGCGTCGCTGTCATGCAGCAGGCCCAGATGACGCAGGCCACGCTGGTAAGCCGTAGCCAGCCGGTCCAGCTTCCCCTCCAAAAAGTGGCCGCCCTCAACGGATTGGACCACGGTGAGCTGATGATTTTGATGAGCAGCCCGCAGGTCGGCCAGGTTAAGGGAACGCTTCATACCATTGCGCTCCAGCTGATGATCCATGCCGGTCAGCCAGTTCTGGAAGCGCTCCCAGGCTTGCCCCGGCTCCGTCAGCCGCTGGTAATCCAGAGCGAAGGTCATGCAGACGGCCGACAAGCCGGACCGCTTCATCTCGCCGGCCAAATCAAGGTCCGGCCCCGGCATATCTGTCGCTGTAAGCGGTAAATCGATATGGTTGTGGGTATCAATGCCGATGGTGGCAGCTACAATACCTGCGACCCGGGGATCCATGTCATCTGGTGCAGCCCAGGTGGGCAGCGGATGCAGCAGCATTGCCGTGCCGGCAGCGCTGAGCGTGGTCAGGAACTCTCGCCGGGACCAAGCAGGTTGCAACTTCATATTAAATTTAAAATATTTCGATACATCAATTTAAAATTACAGCAATTTTTTCACTGTTTTTATTCTTTTCTACAAGCCTGAAAGCAAGGCCACACACAGATAACCGCCGCCAGCTGCGGCAATGCCCCAAGAACCTATGCGACGGATGAAGAGAAAATCGTGCGGCTGCTTTTCTTTTCGACGGTAGCTGCGGTGCATCAGGCTCAGCAAGCCGAATGAAGGCAGGAGCACTAATTGGTTGCCGGCTTCGATTCCTATGGTAAAGCCAATGATGGCCAGCACAATGATTTCCTTCGAAAGCTGGTGCATCATTCCCAGCAGCCCGCCGGCAAAACCGAGGCCATGAAATAAGCCGAAAATGAAGGCTACCCATAAGCGGGTAGCCCCGCTGGCCTGTAACGGACGATAAACATTTTGTATTGCTACAAACACAATGCTTCCTGAAATTACCGCTTCCACAAAAATTTCTGGAAGACGTACAAAGCCTAGAACGGCCAGCGTAAGGGTGAGCGAATGGGCCAAAGTAAAGGCTGTAATTACTTTTACAAGCTCACAAAAGCTTGCCGCGCCAAGCACCAGCGCTGCCAGAAAAAGCAAGTGATCGTACCCGGTAAGGATATGATTTATGCCATGCAGGAAATACGTTTGCAAGACGGCCTTGTGATCATCGCGGCGCAGCCATGGAGCTGAAGCTACCGCTGCGGTTCCGGTGGTGAAATCCAGTTCATAAACCGACTGGTCATAGCTTCTATGCTGACGGGTGACGTGAATCTGATTACCCGGAAGCAGGCAATTCACTATATACACACCTGTAGCGCTTTGGAAGCGGTTTTGAAACTGTAGCCGGTGCATATCGGAGTGTCCGGTAAATCCAGTTTCATAGATAACGCTGATATCACCGGTTCCCTGCCTGATGGCGGCAGCCGTTGGAAACACAAATGACTGTGGGTCGAGTGCGGTCTGGTGGTTGTCAACGAATAAGGCAAGGTCACGATCCAGTAATGCAATGTATGCAGCTTGCTCCTGCACGGAAAACCGGCCATCACCGTTCCTGTCTATCTGCTCAAGCACTTTGGGCGCCACATCGGTGCCGGGCGTTAAGCGCAGCTCCAGCCGGAGTAGACGGGGCGCCAGGCTGATAGTTGCCGCTTCCAAGTATTCGTTCAGGCGATGAGCATCAGCTACCGTTTGAATGAATACCTGGATACAAAGGAATATCATCAGCGCTTTTTTCATTGTGTAGTGTAAGAACTGCCGTATTCGTTGGTAGGATCCCGGTAGATGGTATGCACATGGTTATCGGTATCGCCCATCGTGGCCTGCGGCGCAAACTCGATAATCACCCTTGGGCCTTGTATGCGATAATAAGAGGTGCCGTTTCTGCCGGATGCATGGGTTTTGGGACCGCTCCAGGCAAAATAAGTGTCATTCAAATCACTCCGCAGCTGTGCCAGGCGCTCTTGCTGGTAGGCATCGTTGATGATACCGGCCCATTCGGTAATCAGGCTGAGCATCATCTCTTTTTGCTTACCGGTCATTTCCGAGCCTTTTAGTCCTTCGGGCACAATAGTTTGCCCATCGTGGCCCGGCCCTAAGACCAGGTCGCCGACGTGATAGCTCAGCATCGCCTTTTTTTGCTCGCCGTCGTTCAAAGCATTCAGCAGATCGAAAGCCTTATCATTCTCTTCTGCGAGTACCCGCACCGTTTTGCCATTGGAAGTATATACGGCAGGCTGCGCGCCGGTAAGCGTGGGCGTGAGCGCACCTTTAGCACCGGCTATGACCACATTGAGGCCCAGGTGATGCCCGCCAAACTCCACCATCCAGGGCTTCGTATGATCCGGCGTTCCGAAAATACCGATAAGGTAATGGTCTCTGCCGGCGGCAAAGTCGGTTCCGGCATTGGCTAACGCCTGGTCCGAATCCATAATTTGCTGTACCTTCTCATAGCCTTTGGCGCTCATGAGCAGTTGCAGCAGGTGCGTGGCAACTGCGCGTTGCTTTGCGTTGAGACTACCCAATTCCAGGCCGGGGCGGGCCGTAAAGGTTACTGGGAAGTTAGACCATACGGCTTTCCCGTATTGTTCGCCGGAAGCCGGAGGGCCGCCTTGGGGACCATTGCCGCCACCGGGTCGCTGCCCGCCCGGCGGGCCATTAGGCCGCTTTCGTGAGGTATCGCCGTTTATGGGCGGAGGCCCGCCGCCTGGAAGGCCGCCCGGGCCGCGGCGCATGTTAGCCATATTAAACTGCGTGGGGGTAGCTACCTTGGGGCGCAGGAACTCGAACTGCACGGCTTTGCGCTGGTCGGCGCTGAGGGTGTTCAGAAACGCATTCGCTGCCGTAGTAATGGCTTCGGTCTGTGCCTGCTGTAAGGTTTGCTTGAAAGCAGCGCTGGCCGGCTGCCGTTTTGCCATGCACCAGGATAGGGT
>CAXTCH010000179.1:0-7100 GCA_964241945.1 uncultured Mucilaginibacter sp. | reverse complement strand
ATGCCCGACTGGTAACTATCGATTGCTTTTTGCACCTGACCGGCCTGGTCATAAATTCCGCCCATCAGGCCGTAGGTGCTGCTGAGTACCGCAGGCGAAGCATTGGATTTCACCACCTTTTGTAAGTAAGGCACTGCCTCGCTGCCTTTACCCGAAGCGCTAAGAGAAAATGCGAGTTGATAATTGGCCGAGGCATTATCGGGTTCCAAAGCCAGCGCAACTTTGTATTTTTCTATAGCTCCGGCATAATTACGGGCATTATTCAGCTCGATGCCCTGCTTAATTAAATCATGTGCATCCTGCTGTGCCGCTGCATTAAGTGTAATGACAGTCAATACAACGATCAGCAAAAATTGAATACGGTTTTTCATAACGGTATATTATTCCAGGCAGATATGTATATGGTTTAATGGTATCATTCACCTATTAAACCATTAAATCGCCTTTTGCTTGCGGCAGCATTATCATTTTTCTACCTATAGCTGCATCACTTATAGCGCCCCGTCATATTTCTTAGCTTCCAGAGCACTGCGTATAGAAGGCGGCAAAGCAGAAAATAAATGATAGCCGGTAGCCTTTTCAATATCGCTAACGGTACAGGTATAATTCATCCAATCCGGAGACAAACTATTATCATTAGGCGTATTAATTGCTACCACTTCGGCAGTGGAGTTGATACGCAGCAAATCATTATTGCCATTGGGAATAAACACCGCTACCTTCCAGATGTGCGAGGGCACATTGATTTTACCATGACCAATCCATGCTGCAAAACCATTGCGGCCGGTGCCGCCACTGCCATAGCTGCCCATGATTACAAAAACCTCATAACCTTTTACCTTAATCTGATTGCGGCAATAGGCTTCAAAGTGCTCCCAGGTATGCTGATTGTTATTAGGAGCCTGCGGTATCATATTATCCATTAAGAAGGTAGCCGAATTGGCTTCCTCGCTGCTGGTACGGTCGCCGCTGGGGCAATTGTGGCCTTTATCGAAGCCTGTGCCTATATAAAACTGCGGATCAGATTCAAACCAAAACCGGGGCAGGCTTGAGTCGGCCCTGAAATTGTTTAGCCGGTCAACACTGCCTAAGTCGCTGGCGCTGATATGCCAGCTTACCCAGTTGGGTTCGCCTTTATCCCGGTTATAGCTTTCTATGTAATATTTATGGTCGATTAAATAATTTCCGGCATTGCTTACGTTAGCAGTGGCACCGCTGGGATTACCCAACAGCAAATTACCATTATCTCCCGCAACGGGCTGTCCTCCGCCGGTAGGCGCAGTATTTCCACTACTCAAAACTATGTCATCAATGTCAATACGGTTTCTGCCGCCGCTTATCTTGCGTATTTCTATCCGCAACTGGTCCTGTTGCGGCAACCTGAACAAGGCCTGCTGCAAGGCATGGTTTTGTGCGGTGATGGTACCCCCTACCCTTACATAACTTTTCCCGTCATCCGTTGATACCCAAAGCTGCCAATCGGATGCGCCGTCTTTTCCGTAGGTGGCATAATTTAAGGTGAGTTGTGTAGCGCCATCAGCATTAAACTGCATACTTAGCTTACCATTATTACGGAGGCGAACTGCCTTGCGGCCGTTTTTTGCATCTTCATTTGAAGCCCCGATCAAGGCATCGCTTAAATACCATTTGCCGCTTTTCAGGGTAACATCGCCATCGTTGTACTGAGCTTTACTTCCCTGTTCAAAATCTTCAGTGAACATGATACCGCCGGAAGCGCCGGATGAACTTTTGCGGTGACAAGCACTGATACATATCAGCAATGCAGTTACATAAAGCCAGCTATATCGGATGACAGATTTCATACGAACAAAAATTTATGATACAGTAAAGTTAATTTACCGATGGTAAGGACCGGGCTACTTGGTTACCTTTACCCAATCCACCAGCACTTTGGTTTTGCCTGCCTTAACGGCATCTACGGTAGCCTGAGGCAACCCATTGTAAGGCTCTTTAACGCCATTTATTTTTGCCGGATAAGCACCGCCCAGCGCAAAGTTGACAATTAAAAACTTAGAGTTATCAAAAGCCCAGCGGCCATAGGTTTCAATCATGGTACGGGTAACGCGGTAAAACAGGCGGCCATCTATTTTGAACAGCAAGGCATCCTTAGTCCAGTCCACCGAATATACGTGCCAGTGGGTTACGTCATCATTCGGTGTTAAAAACACTTTGTTTACAATCGGAGTTTCACCAAAATATTTGGGGCCATGTAGGGCGGCGCTTACCCAGTCCGGTTCGCCTACGTTTTCCATAATATCAATTTCGCCGCAGTCGGGCCAGTCGCCGTTACCCAGCGCCCAAAAGGCCGGCCACAAACCGGTTCCGGCAGGCAGCTTCATGCGTGCAGCTAAAGTACCATAGGTAAACTGCACTTTTCCGCTGGTATTCATGCGGCCTGACAAAAAATTAAATGTTTTGCCTTCTTTATTCTGATAGCCGGGATGAAATACCGGCTTGATCACCAGCGCTCCGTTCTGCGCACCTTCGGCTTCAGCACCATGCGCAATGTATACGATCGCTGGCGAATCTACATAGGCCTGCTGCTCATTGTTGGCTACAAAATTGTGTGTTACTTCCAAATTCCATTTAGAGCGGTCAATGCTTCTGCCCGAAAAATCATCAAAAAATACAACTTCAGGTTTAGCTGCCGGGCTTACTTTTTTCTTTTTTACCGGAGGGGTTGTGGCCGATATGGCCGCCAGCGCAGTAAACGCCGCTATCATTTTTAAAGCAGGAATAATCATAAATAGGTGGTTATTGATGAATACAATATTAGCTGAATAATAATTTACTTTTTAACCAAATTTGCAAACCATCTGTTGTCTGAAAATATTTGCCTCAAAGCAGCAGAACACGCATCTTAAACTACCAATTAAACATCCATGCGCATACCATTTGAAGAACTAAAAGCAGAATTTAAACGGGTATTACTTAAGCTTAATTTTCCGGAAGGTAAGGCCGAAGATTGTGCCGATATTTTTGCACAGAATAGCCGCGATGGCGTATATACGCATGGTTTAAACCGTTTTCCGGTATTTGTAGATTATGTGAAGCAAGGCATCATCCATGCCGACGCGGAGCCTGCCTCCGAAAACGGTTTAGGCTTGATTGAGCGTTGGAACGGTAATTTGGCGCCGGGCATGCTCAATGCCCGCTTTTGCATGGACCGGGCTATTGAGCTGGCTAAGCAGCACGGCATAGGCTGCGTAGCCATCAGAAATACCAACCATTGGATGCGCGGCGGTACCTATGGCTGGCAGGCTGCCGAAGCCGGCTGCATCAGCATTTGTTTTACCAATGCAATAGCCATAATGCCACCGTGGGGCGGTATCGATCCGAGGGTAGGCAACAATCCGCTGGTTATATCGGTACCACGCACCGAGGGGCCTATTGTGCTGGACATGGCTCTTTCACAATATTCTTTCGGCAAACTGTTACAATATAAAGCAGCTAATGAGGAATTGCCTTATCCGGGGGGCTATGATTCCCAGGGCAATCTATCGGTAAGCGCTGCCAACATCATTGCATCCAAACGTTTGCTGCCTGTTGGTTTTTGGAAAGGCTCGGGCCTATCCCTGATGCTTGACCTCCTGGCTACCATTCTGAGTCGGGGCAACCCGGTAGCTGAAATTACTAAAAGGGGTGTAGAGTCCGGTGTATCGCAGGTATTTATTGCTATTAAACCTGATGACGAAGCTTTAAGTGCCCGGCTTACCGAGCAAATATTGGCGTATACCAAAAGCGGCCAGCCTGAATTACCGGACCAGCCGGTTGCTTATCCGGGCGAAAACACTTTACGTACCCGCAAGCGTAATCTGCAGGAAGGCATACCGGTAGATGAGCGAATCTGGGCAAAAGTAAAAGCGTTGTAAAATGCATACCTTAAGCTATAAATTTATGGCAGATCAAAATACTGACGTTAATGATTATAAACTGGGCTTTATCTATTATAAAAAGACTGACCCCAGATTATTTATTCCTAAAGCAAGCGGCCTGGGATGGACTTTAAATTTCAGTAATTTTTGGAGTTACATTGTGCTGGCGCTGCTTATCGGGCTTATTATTTTCTGCTTGAAGAGTGGCTTATCTGCTAAATAATAGTTTTTTACAGTTCAATATACTTTCTTCTGCATCGCTTGTTCTACTGTTACCTGTGCTTTGTGTAAAGCATCAGCATACGGCCGGTACAAAATCCGGTCGTTCGGCTGCGGATTATTTGCGGACGCATCCCATAGCCCGGAGTGATGCCAGCAAGAAAGTTGATCCCAGTCGGGCCGGTCGATAATAGGATACAGGCAAACCCCTAACAGCGGTACATCTTGCTCCAATACTGCCGCACATTGCGCAGCAATAAAGTCAATCCAGTTAGGCCGGTCGATACCTGAATGACTGGTTTCACTCATGATGATGGGTTTGCGGTAACGGGTATAAGCCGTAGCCAGCAATTCATGCAAGGGCTTCCAGCGCGGATCGGGCTCCAAGTTGGCCCAAGGTAAAAATCCGCTTTGCCCAATCACCCATTGGTTATTGTAATAAAAATTAAAGCCAATAATATCCACATATTCCGGTTTACCGCCCAATTCAGGACACATAGCACCCCATAGCATATCCAGCGACTGAAATTGCAGTTCATGTTCAAATGTGGCTTCATCCTGCTGCTCCTGCGTGGCATTCAATGGCGGCACCATATTCACCAACGGCTCGGTAGTGAGTATTTTAATTAAGGGGTTGATTTCGTGCATGGCGGCAACGCCGGCAATATAAGCGCGCATTAAATGATATTTTACATCCCAGCCCCGGTTTACGTAATAAGGTACGGTGCCCTGGTTTTCACCCCCCAGCCATGAAAGAAAGCTCACTTCGTTAATGGGGGTTACTATCAGCTCTTCATCAGGAAAGCGGGAAAAGTAGAAGCTGACAAACGCCCGGCACAACGCCACAAAGCGGTCAGTAAAAGTGTCGGCCAACGGGTGCAAATTATCCGGGAAACCAAAATGACAAATATCCCATATCTGCTGAATATCATTACGCCGGCCTGCCTGCAGCATCAATTCTACAGAACTCCAATCATAAGTGTAAGGCGTTTTTTCTATTACACTCCAGCGGATACCCTCACGTACAGTCTTGATACCGAATTGTGCCAGCCGGCGGTAATCTTCGTCTATTAATTCTAAATGTCCGGTAAGCGTTAATAAATCCACTCGCTTTCGATAAGTGTTCATTTTATCAGAGCATTCAAAGCCAGCCATCCAAAATGACCGAAAAGGAGTAATTCCCATTAAATATAAAAGTTTAACTAAAACGATACAACAGTATAATACCTATGTAACCTTGATTTAACAGGAAAGCTGATTGATAACAGGTTGTGCAAACCAAATACAAATAAACACAGGGACTATGACGCACAACATCATTAGTAACTACATGTTTTATTAATATGCAAACCGGCTTGAAAAGAAGCATTTAAGGCTTATTACAAAAGGATGAAGTTAAGGCAGTAATGCACTTTTTGATCAATTGCTTCTCTCTTCTGTTAAGTGGCATGAAAATGGCACAAGTAATACTTACTATGCGCAAACTTACATTACCGCAACTCAACTTTAAACCGGCAACTGCTAAAGTTAAAGACTGGATGACCCAACTGGCCAAAGGCGGCTTTCAGCAAATATTTAACCGCATCGACCAGTTTGGCATCAAGAAAGGTGTTGACCAACTGGGGTTAGACAAGTTTATTACCCAGTGTGCCCTGCTGGCTGCAGGCTCGGGGCTCATTACCGGTGCCGGTGGCGCTATCACTATGGTTATTGGCGTACCTTTGGATATGATTAATCTGATTACCCAGCAATTCAGGGTGACCATGGCTATCTCTTATTATCACACCGGCAGCTATCGTATCAATTTTGAAGACTTCTTTAAGATTATCGCTTCATCATTTAAGGTAGATGCCGGGATGACCATCAGCAAAAATGTTATGGAAGAAGTGGCTGAAAAATTACTGGTTAATATCGGTTCTAAAACTGCAGAGCGTTTGGTACCTGTGGTAGGCGCTGTAATTGGCGGCTCGGCCAATTATCTGTTCATCAAACGTATGGCAGATACGGTACGGAAGACCTACCCTGAAAATAAAGTGGTGAAGATTTAAAAATTGAAAAAATATGTTAGCTAAACAAAGAAGAAATTATCTACTGCTTGCTTGGTTATCTTAAAAGATTTCTTCTTTGTTTAACTGACATTACCTTCTAACGCTTACTGTTCCGAATCAGGGAAATCAGCGCTTATACTCAAATCTTTCCAGGCGGTAAAATTATCTTTCAGCATGTCCAGTTTTTCTTCGGCCATATCATAAGCCATTTTGCCCAATAGCAGGCGCAAATGCGGACTGCCGGCTTCAACCGCCTCAATTACGGCTTTGCCTGCCCGTATCGGGTCGCCTTTTTGTTTGCCGCTGCCCTGCAGGCTGGCTTGCATGCGTTTACCTACGGTTTCTTTATAATCATCAATCTGCGTTTCGGTGCGGCTGGTAGAGCGTCCGGCCCAATCGGTGCGGAAAGGTCCCGGCTCCACAATCAGCACTTTGATGCCCAGTGAGGCTACTTCCTGTGACAATGACTCTGAAAAGCCTTCTACCGCAAACTTGGTAGCATGGTAAAAGCCGGTAGCCATAAACGCACGTATACCCCCGATGGAAGAAAAATTAATAATAAACCCATGCTTCTTTTCGCGCATGGCCGGCAGCACTGCTTGGGTCATGTTTACCAGTCCAAAAAAATTGGTTTCAAACTGCGCCCTGATTTTGTCTTCCTCGCCCTCTTCAATACTGGTAAAATAACCGTAACCGGCATTATTTACCAATACATCTATTTTACCGAAAGTGTTCAGAGTTTTAGCTACAGCCGATGCAATCTGCGCTTTATCGGTTACATCCAGCGGCAGCACCAGGGCATTGTCTTTCTGCCCTTCGGCTAAATCTTTTACCTGATCTGTGTTACGGGCGGTGATTACTACATTCCACCCTCTTTCCAATACGAGTTTTACCAGTTCGCGGCCAAAACCGGTAGAACAGCCGGTAATGAACCAAA
>CAXTCH010000178.1:0-7104 GCA_964241945.1 uncultured Mucilaginibacter sp. | reverse complement strand
GAATTATCGCTAATGATAGGTGAAGATATAGCGAAAGTATTAACTTGCATCATAATGCCCAAAACTCCATTTGTAAAAATTGCCATACTGGATTTATATGGCGGCTACCCAAACCAAGCCATAAACAGCTTTCAAAATATATTGGACCAATACCAGGCTACCCATAATATTGTTATGGATTACGAAGTGTTCGATGTTCGCGGCAAAGCTGAAGTACCTGATATAAATTTCGATGTCTACATTTCCAGCGGCGGCCCGGGCAGCCCGATAGATAGCGAAGGCTCGGAATGGGAGAACCTTTATTTTAATTTACTTGATCAGATAGAGGTACATAACCGGCTGACCGGCAACTTGAAAAAGTACGGTTTATTTGTATGCCATTCTTTTCAGTTATTGTGCCGCAGATGGCAACTGGGCGAGGTGAATTTGAGATATACTCCCTCATTTGGGGTATTACCTGTGCATCTCACCAAAGCAGGAATACAGGAGGCGGTTTTTAAAGGTTTGAATAACCCCTTTTACGCTATGGATTCGCGTTCATGGCAGGTAATCAACATTACTGATGAACAGTTGAAGGCAATTGGTGCAACACTGCTGGCCGTTGAAGATAAGCACCCTGGTATAGAGTATCCGAGAGCCGCAATGGCCATACGTTTTAATAACTATTTTTTGGCTACTCAGTTTCATCTTGAAGCTGATGCAGTGGCTATGAAATCTCATTTTACTGCCAGCGAGAAAAGGCAGCAAATGATTACTGAATACGGCGAACAGAAATATGCGAACATTATTGAAGGCTTGAGTGATCCAGATAAAATAATGTGCACCCAACAAACTATTATCCCTAATTTCCTCAATCAAGCCATTGTATCTTTTACGGCAAATTTGTAATGCTTATAAAATCAACATTCTAAAAGCGGAAAAGCCGGAGACTTAATTATAAATGAGTGCTCCGGCTTTTCGCTTCTTAACCTAACTCTTTTTATTTTAAAGTTTCCCGTTTGGGTTGGGCCACTATCTTCTTTATAAACTCCGTTTCTTCGGGCTTATAAGGGGTTCCGTCTTTATGAAAGATGTCGTGAAACCATAATTTAGGTTCGCCTCCCTGCGGCATTGGTGAGTCCCAGGCATAAATAGTATTGGTTTTACCAGCTACGAGTCCCCAGTTAATAGCCCCCACATTTTCGTGCTTTAACAGAGGCAGTATAGTCTGAAATGTACTTCTCCGGCTGCGCGCCATATATTCAGTACAAATTAACGGGCGACCATGTGTTTTTAGTAATTGCAACACACGGGTATGCGCGGTATCGGGGTCATAATCGTGGTAGGTAATAATGTCGGAGTTGAGCGCCTGAAAGGCATTTAGCTTTTCAAAATCCCAAGCCCACAAACCGGCAGATACTGGCTGGTCGGGATTTACGTCCCGCGCCCAATTAAACACCTTAGTCAGCAAGGCCAATGAGGTATCGCGTTTAGTGCTGTTACCCGGCTCATTGTATAAATCCCACAATAAAATACGTTTATCGTGTTTAAATGTGGTCATTACATCTTTAAAGTAACCTTGTAATGCATTAAACTGCTTAGGCTGTTTTATCTCCCTTAAACCGGGGTCCTGCATCCAGCCCGAATTATGAATACCGGTTTTGGGCAGCGGCTGTTTACCGGGTTTAGGATTGGGGTTCCAGCAATCATCAAAAAATACAAATATGGTTTCGATATGATGCTTAGAGGCAATGGTAAGATATTGGTTTACGCGGGATTTAAATCCCTTTGGATCAACTCCGTATGCCACACTATGTAAAAACACACGCATGGTATTAAAGCCGATACTTTCTGCATAGCCTAATTCGCGGTCAATGGTTTTGGGATCGAAGGTTTCCTGCTGCCACATCTCCAGCTGATTGATAGCTGTGCTGGGAATAAAATTTGCACCTACTATCCATTTGTGCTTGTTGTACCACGCGTTAGCTTTCTCCACCGACCAAATTTTACCCGTTTGTAAAGGTTTAACTTTAGGTGTTTGACTATGGCCGGTACAGACAGTAAATAACAGTAAGCATACCGTTATTATGCGGTAGTGAATTTTCTTCATAACTGGTATATTTCGTTTAATTGGAGGCTGCAAGTTAACTATTGTTTACCTCTTTTATCTTTTGGCAGGTAATTTGTTAGTTTCAGGGGCTGTAACAAATAAGCAGCAGGGTTACTTGCAGGAATTAAACAGAAGGAATATAAAGTTTTGAAATAGCAGGTTATTCCTGCCAGATAAACATAGATGAAATTTTGAGAAAGAGTTTAATATGTTGCCTCTTTGAATATTTAAACAAGTATTCAAAGAGGCAACATATTAAAGGTGCGTTTACCTAGGCAAATTGAGATAGCTTATTCCACATTGGCGCGTAACATTAAAGCGCCTACAGTGACATTGGTACGTGCATCAATCAAAACGGCTCCACCGCTTGCCTTATTATTCTGGTAAAAATCAAACACCAGAGGGTCGGCTGTCTTTATAATTACACGGCCTATATCATTGAGTTCAAAATCTTCACCATTCACCTTTTCGAGGGTATTGATGTTCACTTTGTATAAAATCTCGTCGATTTTGCAACGGGTTACTTTACTCTGGTGCTGAATGAAGTAAGTATGCGAGGTATCTAAAACCTTGGTATCCATCCAGCACAAATCGGCTTCAATCAACTGCGACACTTCGGGCCTGGCAGCGCTGTTAACCAAAATATCTCCGCGACTGATATCGATGTTATCTTTTAAGTGCACAGTTACCGACATTCCAGCCTGAGCTTCATCAAATTCCTTATCCAGCAATTCAATTTTAGTTACAATGGAGTTAAAGCCCGAAGGCAGTACGGTAACTGAATCATTCACTCTAAACGATCCACTGATTACACGACCGGCGTAACCCCGGTAGTCGTGCAATTCGTCAGTTTGCGGGCGCACAACCCATTGCACCGGTAACCGGGCATGGGCGGCAGCATCATCTACGGTTATTTCTACGGTTTCTAAATGCTTTAAAAGGCTTTTACCATTATACCAGCGCATGTGCGCAGACTTACCAACAATATTGTCGCCTTTTAAAGCGCTTACCGGTATGTAGGTAACCTGCTGTAAATTTAATTTGACAGCCAAGGTGGTGTAAGCATCTACTATTTGGCTGAATGTGCTTTCACTATAATCCAGCATATCCATTTTGTTAACGCACACTACCACTTGCGGCAGGCCCAGTAATGACACCAGATATGAATGCCGCACAGTTTGCTCTACCACCCCTTTGCGGGCATCAATCATGATGATGGCTAAGTTTGCGTTGGAAGCGCCGGTAACCATGTTGCGGGTATATTGAATATGCCCCGGTGCATCAGCAATAATGAACTTGCGCTTATCCGTTTGAAAGTACTTATAAGCCACATCAATGGTGATGCCCTGCTCACGTTCAGCTTTCAAACCGTCGGTTAATATAGCCAGGTCAATGGTGCCATCATCGTTCTTGCGGTTGGACCGATGCAAGGCTTCCATTTGGTCAGCCAGGATGGCGTCACTGTCATACAACAGGCGGCCAATTAAGGTACTTTTGCCATCGTCTACGCTGCCGGCCGTAATAAATTTCAGTATTTCCATATTAAAAGTAGCCTCCTTTTTTGCGGTCTTCCATAGCAGCTTCTGAAACTTTATCGTCTATGCGGGCTCCGCGCTCACTGATTTTCGAGGTACTGATTTCGTTAATAATATCGTCAATTAAAAAAGCTTCCGACTCAACAGCAGCGGTGCAAGTCATGTCACCTACCGTTCTGAATCGTACCGTTTTATGCTGAATTACATCTTCAGCATCCATATTTAAATACTCGGCAGCAGCCATCAGCTGACCGTTGCGGGTAATACAATCACGCTGATGGGCAAAATATATGGTTGGCAAGGGTATATTTTCGCGGCGGATATAATTCCACACGTCTAATTCTGTCCAGTTACTGATGGGAAATACCCGTACGTTCTCGCCTTTATGAATCTTGCCATTATAAATATTCCAAAGCTCAGGACGCTGACGTTTTGGATCCCACTGGCCAAATTCATCGCGCACAGAAAATATACGTTCTTTGGCACGGGCCTTTTCTTCGTCTCTGCGTGCCCCGCCTATACAGGCATCAAACTCATACTTTTCAATAGTATCTAACAGGGTAACGGTTTGCAGTGCATTACGGCTGGCGTTTTTACCTTTCTGCTCCACTACCCTGCCCTGATTTATAGAGTCCTGTACATGCCCTACAATCAGCTTTTCACCTAAACGGGCAATCATGTCATCGCGATATTGAATAGTTTCCGGAAAGTTATGCCCGGTATCAATATGTACCAGCGGAAAGGGAAACTTGCCGGGCCGAAACGCCTTTTCGGCCAGTCGTACCAAAGTGATAGAATCTTTTCCGCCGGAAAACAAAAGCGCAGGGCGCTCAAACTGCCCTGCTACCTCACGTAAAATATAGATGGCTTCTGCCTCAAGCTCATCCAGATAATCTAAACTTCGTTTGCTCATTTTTCTGTAATGATCTCCTTAACCGAATGCAAACCGCATTCCTTTTTTGACTGATCTTCCCACCACCAGCGGCCGGCTCTGAAATCTTCACCCGGCTGCACGGCTCTCGTGCAAGGCTGGCAGCCAATGCTCGGAAATCCGCGGTCGTGCAAAGTATTGTAAGGAATATTATTTAATTTGATATACTCTTTCACTTCATCCAACGTCCAATTGTAAATGGGGTGGTACTTGACCAGCTGATTGCTTTCGTCCCATTCTACATTGTCCATAGACTGCCGGTTAACCGACTGCTCGGCCCGGATGCCGGTGACCCAACACTTATTGCCGGCCAAAGCCCGCTTTAAAGGCTCTATCTTGCGTATGCCGCAGCATTCTTTCCGGTTTTCCACCGATTCATAAAAACTGCTGGGCCCTTTTGCATTCACCATTTCCTGCAAGGCATCATGCTGCGGATAATAAGCATGAATAGGCTGGTCGTACATTTCCATAGTGCGGTTCCAAACATAATAGGTTTCCGGAAATAAACGGCCGGTTTCCAGCGTAAAAACTTTTATGGGCAGCTGGTTACTGAAAATGATATGCGTTATTACCTGATCTTCCCAGCCAAAACTGGTAGAGAATACCAATTCGCCGGGAAACGCATTAGCCAGCCAGGCCAGCGCCTTTTCGGGCGGCAGGTTTTCAATATGTTGTTTTAATTCTGCTGTGAACCTGTTCATCTCTACATAAATTTAACGGCAAAAGCATAAATGCTTTTTAAGCTTACCAATATCACTATAATGCCTACTGCTACCATAATTATCTTAGCGGATATGCGGTTGGATATACGCGCAGCAATGGGCGAAGATAACGCACTGCCGATAATCAGTCCGGCAATAGCCGCCCAGCGGGCATGGTTAACCATGGCAATGAAAGTAAGCGAACCCATGGTAGCGATGAAAAAACGGGTCAGCTTTACCGTACCTAATGAAAATCGCGGATGCCGCCCGCCGGCAATCAGGGAAGATAACACAATAGATCCCCATCCGCCGCCGCCTACAGCATCAATAAACCCGCCGCCGAAACCTAAAAGACCGATGCGTTTAATTTTATTAGCCGGGGATTTTTTGCGCTTTAATTGTAAAGCCTTGTTTAAAATTACAATGCCCAGTATTAAAGTGTATAAGGACACCACCGGTTTGGTATAAGTTGCATAATGCTCCAGTGATGATAAAATATAAGCCCCGGTAACAGCGCCGATAATTCCGGGTATAATGAGCAGTTTGAATAGCTTCCAGTTGATGTTGCCCATTCGGTAATGCATCCAGCCGGCAATACCGTTACTCATGATTTCGGATAAATGCACGCCCATACTGGCGGAAGCCGGCGGTATGCCCATTGAAAGCGAAAAAGTAGTTGAAGTAACGCCGTAGGACATGCCGATGGACCCATCAATCAATGCGAATACAAATCCCGCCCCCAAAAAGTAATAAAAGATGGGATCGATGTGCTGCACATACGTTTTGAAATCCGGCTCATTCAACCACAAAGCAGTCGTTCCTATCACCAATGAAATGATGATGGTAAGCCATATCAGCCATTTCAAATTTGGTTTTTGAACGGGCTTGTTGTTTATCAAAATAGCGGTTGCTTTGTTTAGGGCTTTCACCTTACCCGCAAAATCACCGCTTAAGGTATCGCGTAAGGCGCTCATTTGCTGCAATGTGATATTTAACTCACCGGGCAGGGCATTGGTCAGCACTTCTTTTAACCGCTTGGCAACGGTAGGTGATTTACCGTTGGTAGATATGGCTATTTTCAAATCACCTTTCTTTATAATCGACCCTAAATAAAAATCGCATAAATCGGGCTTATCAGCTACATTAACCAACAGTCTCCGCTCATGGGCAGCGGCGCGAATATGGTGATTAAGACCGTTGTCTGCCGTTGCAGCAATAACGATATCCGCAGCATCCAAATCAGCCGGGTTAAAACTTTTTTGAATAACCTTTACCTGCGGATATAAAGCGGCAAGTTGTTCAACCTCTGCTATTATTTCTTCAGCTACCACGGTAACACGAGCCAGCGGACTATTATTCAATACAGCGGTCAGTTTTTCCAGCCCGACCGGGCCAGCGCCGATAAGCACTGTATGCAGCTGATTCAGTTTTAAAAAAACCGGAAACAGCTGGTTGCCTTCTGTAGCTACACCGTTACTTTGAATCAATGAATCCTTACTGCTCGGCGACGAAATCATAAAATTCGCGTATGGGTTGAAATTTTGGATGCAGCGAAACTACCTCACCAAATACCATTAATGCCGGCGCTTTAATTTTATGATCCTGCGCTACTTCAGCAATAGTATTTACAACGCCTACCGCTACTTTTTCTTCTTTGGTTGAGCCACTCTGGATAACGGCTACCGGCAATCTGCCTTTACCTTGCTGTTTAAAAATTTCGGCAATTTCAGCCAGTTTGTTAATGCCCATCAATACCACTACCGTAGCCTGAGCGAAAGTGTTTGGGTAGTAACCGGAACCACAGCTAACGGGCAAATTTCGGCCGACTTATATGAAGCAGCCAAAAGC
>CAXTCH010000177.1:4163-7242 GCA_964241945.1 uncultured Mucilaginibacter sp. | reverse complement strand
CCCGCCACAAGGGAAATTGCCTTACCATGAATGGTGGGTTGAATTTGGCAGCCACCCCCCGGCCGACCTTACTGCCTTCGCTTTAAAAGTAGATAAAGCCCTGCAGCAAAAAAATATTTACTATTTTGATTTGATTGAGGGTAACATTTTGCAACCTTTAGTTATCCAAAGTTTGCAGAAAGATACATTTATTAATTACATGCGTTCGCAGGGGAAATTAGGCGGTCAAAACAAAATGCCCCGCTTATCCAACGACCGCAAAATTGCCGATGAGTTAAAACCTTATATCCAATAGAAAAAAATAAGCACTTCGGCAACTTAAAAGGTGTATATGCCGTAAGTGTGATTCAAACATGAGTGTTTCTCCCGATCAAATTAAAAACGTTGCAATTCTCGGCTCCACTGGCAGTATTGGTACGCAGGCGCTGGAAGTTATTCAGGAAAATGCAAGCCTATTTAAAGCCTGGTTGCTTACGGCGCAAAGTAACGCCTATCTGCTTATTCAACAAGCGCTGCAGTTTAAGCCTGCTTATGTAGTGATTTGCGATGAAAGCAAATACGTCGAAGTAAAAGAGGCGCTGGCATACACTTCCACTCAGGTAAGAGCGGGGCATCGCGCCATAGTTGAATTGGTAACCTCGCCGGAAATTACTGTTGTTCTTACCGCCATGGTTGGCTTTTCGGGCCTTGAACCTACCATAGCTGCCGTGACTGCCGGCAAAGATATTGCTTTGGCCAACAAAGAAACGTTAGTGGTGGCCGGTGAACTGGTTACCTCATTAGCCAAAAAACATGGGGTTAAATTATTGCCGGTTGATTCTGAACATTCTGCCATTTTTCAATGTCTGACGGGCGAGTCGGCAGCAAGTGTAGAAAAACTAATTCTTACGGCTTCAGGTGGCCCCTTCAGAGGCAGGAACAGAGATTATCTCAGCAGTGTTACCCGCCTGGAGGCTTTGAAGCATCCTAACTGGGTGATGGGCGCTAAAATTACCATTGATTCAGCCTCGTTGATGAACAAGGGACTGGAGGTGATTGAAGCGCGCTGGCTTTTTGATGTTAAGGCGGCTGATATTGAAGTGGTGGTGCACCCGCAGTCTATTATTCATTCGCTGGTGCAATTTACAGATGGATCATTAAAAGCGCAGCTGGGATTGCCCGATATGAAGCTTCCTATACAATACGCTTTAACCTACCCCAACCGGCTGGCAAACAACTTTAAGCGATTTAATTTTATGGATTATCCGTCGCTCACGTTTGAGCAACCGGATTTGGATACCTTCCGTAATCTTTCATTCGCTTATGAAGCAATTGAAAAGGGAGGTAATATGCCATGTATTGTAAATGCTGCCAACGAAGTGGCTGTTGCTTCTTTTTTGCAGGATAAAGTTGGTTTCCTGCAAATGAGTGATGTTATTGCGCAGTGCATGCACCAAATGCACTTTGTTTTAGCGCCCTCATTTGATGATTATTTGAATACCGACAAAGAAACCCGCATATTAGCGCAAAATATTATAGATTAATTGCCGTTAAAGGCAGTAATAAATTTGATACAATTTATACAGAATGGGTATAGTGATTATGGTAGGTCAACTGATACTTGGTCTTTCAATTTTGGTGATCCTGCACGAACTGGGACACTTTTTAGCCGCCCGGGCTTTTAATATCAAGGTAGAGAAATTTTACCTTTTCTTTGACGCATGGAACGTAAGCCTTTTTAAATTCACCTATAAAGACGTTGAATACGGCATGGGCTGGCTGCCCCTGGGCGGCTATGTGAAAATTGCCGGTATGATCGATGAATCAATGGACACGGAGCAGATGGCCGGTCCGCCGCAGCCCTGGGAGTTTCGCTCGAAACCGGCATGGCAGCGTTTAATTGTGATGCTGGGCGGAGTTACCGTGAATATTATTTTAGGCATCATCATTTTTTGGGTGCTTACCATAAAATACGGCGAAAGCTATATTCCGAATTCAGAAGCCCGCTACGGCATTGTACCCGGCACTATAGGTGTTAAAATTGGCTTGCGCCCGGGAGACCAGATTATTGCAGTTAACGGACACAAGGTGGCCTATTATGAAGACCTGATCAGTTCTAAAGTACTGATGGGCAATAGCGTACTTACAGTATTGCGCGGCCATCAAACAATGAATATACAGGTGCCGCCAACTATTCTGAACGACATTTCGGACCAGGGAATTGACGAGTTTATCGGAAGCCTGCCCCGCTTTAAATTCGCAGTAGATTCGGTGCAACCCGGTAGTGGTGCAGCGAAAGCGGGCTTAATGAAAGGCGATAGCGTGGTTTTAATTAACAACCAGCCGGTAACCTTCTTTGACGAATTTCAAAAACAAATCATTGCAGATAAAGGCAAGCAAGTACAGTTAACCGTTAAACGTAAGGGTCAGCCGGTACAACTCGCTGCTCAAATTAATGATAAAGGACAATTGGGTTTTTATCCCACTTATGATTTTAAAAGGAAAAAGCTGACTTTCGGCTTCTTTGGCTCTTTGCCTGTAGGTGCTTCAAAGGCTTGGGGTATGTTCAGCGATAATGCCAAAGGCTTGGGGAAAATATTTACAGGCCAGGTAAAGCCGCAGAAGGCATTATCCAGCCCAATTGGTATTGCTATTTTGTTCGGCAGCCACATCGACTGGTTGCGCTTTTGGAGCCTGGTAGGTTTATTATCCATGGCATTGGCCCTAATGAATTTATTGCCTATACCAGCGCTTGACGGCGGACATGCCCTATTTCTGATTATTGAGATGATTAAAGGTAAGCCGCTAAGCGATAGGTTTCTGGAACGTGCACAGGTGGTAGGCTTTGTGGTGCTGATTACACTGATGGTTTTCGTATTCGGAAATGACATTGTAAAGCACATCATCCATCGCCAGTAAACAACACAAAAGTTTAAAACAAAAAAGCAGCTGATCAATTATCAACTGCTTTTTTATTTTAATGCCGGTATCACAGCAAATTATTCTTCGCGTTGCTGATGAACGAACATGGGCGGCTCCTGCTTGAAGATAGCGCCAAAGATGAGTGAAACCACAAATATAATTATCACCTGCCGGATGA
>CAXTCH010000177.1:0-4063 GCA_964241945.1 uncultured Mucilaginibacter sp. | reverse complement strand
AAGATAGCGCCAAAGATGAGTGAAACCACAAATATAATTATCACCTGCCGGATGATGTAAAAGATGATAGCGCCGGGAGTAATAGCTCCGTTCAGGTTAGCGTCTAAATCTTTTACGCGCTTGTCCACCTCCTTAGGCGTAATGTGTGCCATTACTTGTGCCTGACGGTAATACTCCACCGTTTGAGCATTCGCTTTGTGTACAGCAGCAGGGTCAGCAAAATGTGCAAAAATCACATCGTTACCAATAAAGCTGATCAGGAAAGCCATATAAAACAGAAAGAAAATACCAGTCGTAGCCTGCTTGAGGGTCCAGTATCCGCCCAAAGTTTTACGCAGCCATAGCACAAATACTACTGCTAACACTAATTTGATTACGAACGGCACAATATACAGCATAATGAACAGGCTCATTATTGAGGTACCCATGTAAGCGGCGTAATAAACATCGAGTATGCCTATTACCATAAGTATAGCCCCCAATATCAGTCCGTATTTAGCGCCGTATTGCCGTAAAAGCGAATTATTGTCCTGCATCTCCGCTCGATTACTCGTTAAATGTTACCAATATGCGATATACCGCCATATCATAATCCTGATTACCGGAGGCAGCTGCCACTTCCTTAATTTCCTCAGGCAATGGCTTCACGTTTTGAAAAAAGCAAATGGTCGGATAAAATAATTCCTGCATCTCGTCATCGTCCGATAAGGAATCGGCTACCGCGTTTACCTCTTCGGGGGTGCCTTCCACCAGCAATTGGTTAGCTATCACCGGCTCGTATATACGGTGCTCATCCTGAAACTCATCTTCATCAACCAACAAAAACTCTTTCAGGTAATCGTCTAATGAAGGCTCGATGCTTTCTTCGCGGCACTCATTAAGGTATAACAGCAGATTTAACAATTCGCTGCCGCGGTCAATGGTTTCCTCTTCTATTTCTGCCCATTCCTCACTGTCTAAATAATCTTCATCCAGGCGTTTTAAATCGGCACTGAAGAAGTTGATCATCAATAAATCAAAAAATACCTCACGTAGTCCTTCCGCCTGTGGATATTCGTCGAAAACCTCATCCATTTCTTCAACCTTGGTCAGGAAGTCGTTATCTGTAGCAAATACCTGTGTTAGTTCATCGCTGAACTGCGCCACATTTATTGGGGTATAAATAGCAAACTCATTTAATGAGGCTTCAATGGCTGCTCTTACTTTAGAATCTATCATGATATTATAAATTACGATATACCTGATTGTGGTTACAAGTTAACAGGATTTTACCTTTAAGATTATGACCTAATAACGGCGAATTACGAGATTTGGAAGCATTATTTTCACTGTTGTAAAACCACTCGCCCTCCGTCTGAAACAGCGTGAAGTTTGCTTCACTACCCTCAGTAAATTCCGGCGCGGGCAACGTTAAAATCTGCCGCGGCCGTACTGACATTTTTTCTGCAATCAATTGCGGTTCCAGTCCGGCCATAACGGCGAGAGAAAATGCAGTTTGTAAGGCAATGATACCGAATGAGGCAATCTCGAACTCTACATCTTTAAATTCAATTTCGTGCGGCGTATGCTGTGATACAATAGCGTCAATGGTACCATCTTTTAGACCGGTCACAAGCGCATCAACGTCGGCCTGGGTACGCAGCGGTGGTTTCACTTTATAATTGCTGTCAAAGCTCAGTAATGACTGATCAGTAAGCACCAAATGATGGGCAGCTACATCACAGGTTACCTGTAAACCCTTTTGCTTGGCCTGGCGAATCAGTTCTACAGAACCTACGGTTGATACGGTGCTGAAATGAATTTTTGAATTCGTATACTCCGCCAGGTAGAGGTCGCGGGAAATCATGATTTCTTCGGCCAGCGATGGAATACCTTTCATACCCAGCAATGTGCTCACTTCGCCTTCGTGCATTTTTGCTTGCCCGGCAATCGCCGCATCCTCGGGATTAGAGAAAATTAATCCGTCAAAACCCTGTGCATACAGCAGCGCGCGCTCCATCAGTCCTGCATTCTGGACCGGACTGTTGCCATCACTAAAACCCTTGGCGCCGCTGATGTGCATATCGTATAATTCGGCCAGGTCTTTGCCTTCCCGCTTATAAGAAATGGTCCCTAACGGATAGACGTCGACCGGCAATGATTTTGCACTGTTGATTAAATATTGCACCTCGGCTTTTGAATGCACCGGCGGCTGGGTATTGGGCATCAGCGCCAGGCCGGTATAACCTCCGGCCATCGCTGCCCGGCTACCGGTTTGCAAATCTTCCTTGGTTTCAAGCCCCAGTTCACCGATATTGCAGTTCAAATCAAAAAAGCCGGGCGAGAGATACATGCCTTCGGCATTTATACGCTCTATCTCCCCGTTGGTATTTACTGGTGATGCAATTTGTGCGATGATGCCGTTTTTGATAAGCAAATCAGCCTTTTGCTGATGAAAGGGCGATTGCGGGTTAAGAATTGTTGCCGAGGTGATGAGCAGATCCATAGGCGCTTATATTGCAGTTTTAATGTACAGCTTTAACTAACAACGGTCGTTTTAAAATACCTGATCAGCACAGTTTCAGCCGCTATTAAAATCAGGGCCAAAATTAGACAAACTTTCCATAATTGCAGGCTATTATTTGCGCCTGCCAACATTGGCTTAAGCGGCCGGTTCTCAGCTTCAAATAATGTACTGGTTTTAGGTGCCGAATTTAAAAGCTCGGCATCGGTTAAATATTTTAAATCAGATTCCGAACGGCTGTTATCAAAAGCGATAACGGCCATCAGTGAATCGGCTTTAGTTAATTGGTACAAACCCGCTTGCTTTACCTGATCAGCTACATAAAGGCTGGCATTGCCGTCATGCCGCTGAATATCCGGTATAAAGCTTTGCTTATCTTTTCTCATCTGCAGCAATTGATTTTCAGCCAGATTTACAGGCGGAATGTAAATGCGTTCGTTGTTACCAATGGTATTGTATAAAGGTGCGTCATGCCGACCTAGCAAAGCCATTCTGAACAGCATCGGCAACAGCAAAGCATGGCGTGGTAAATTGCTGTAATCTTCATTTAATGGTACCGCCGAAAGGTACACCTTGCCTTTCCCGCTGCTGTAAGCAGCAAGGAAAAGGTTATGGCCGGCTAACTGCATCATATTATTTGCCGGATTATTTGAAGGATCGGTAAATTGGTAATATTTTTTAACCAGCGGCAAATCAGGGTTTTGCGGCATCTGCTCGAATATGCCTGAAAAGACGGGCTGATGTAAATTGAGCGTTGTTACCCTTGCAGGTTCGTTGGTTAACTTTGCAGGCCAGGCGGCATTCAAAGGCTGCAGCAAATTTCGATAACTGGTCAGGTCAGCGCCATCTGCCGGGAATACCAGTAAGCTGCCTCCGTTGCTAACATAAGTTTTTAACTGCTGCGCCAACCCCGTAGACACTGATTTAAGATTGCTCAGTATCAAAAGCGGATACCGGTTAAATGCACTATAATTAATTTCGCTGACGGATTCCTGATCAAGTTTAAAAAAGGGATCGGTGCTGAAGGCCGCAGTTAAGTATTTATCAGGTATCTCCCCGTTAATCAATAGTACTGGCAGTTGCTTGTCTACCTTGAAGGTGAAAAAAAATCGATTATCAAAAATAACCGGATTGTCCTGTAGCTGCAGCTCCGCCTGCTGCCAGCCGGTTGGTAATCCTGAGAAAGCCAGCGTGTCTGCCTGAACAGTGTTTGCTTTTATATCGCTGCTGCCTAAGGCCTTTTGAACGCCGTTGATAATTAATTTTACAGGAACGGCCCGGGCATCTTTGCCTGCATAATTGTGCAACTGCACCACCAGCTTTTCGGTAGCTCCGGCGCGATGGACGGCATTCAACAGGAATACGGAATCAACGGCAATGTTGGGTAGTTCCGCAGCCTTCAGGCGTACAAAACACAATTGCATGCCTTCTGCTTTTAGCTTTTTACCGGAAGTGAGATTTTTTTGAAAATCAGAGATAATATAACTGCTTTTTACGGCCTGTGGCTGCAGGCTTAGCAAAGCCTCCTGCCGGTTAACAATCTGTTGAAGGGTATGGCTC
>CAXTCH010000176.1:0-7263 GCA_964241945.1 uncultured Mucilaginibacter sp. | reverse complement strand
AAGATAATAACAAAAAGGGCGGCTATCCTGAAGGATAGCCGCCCTTTTATAGATAAACTAATTTGAATTAAATTAATAAGGCTTAGCCTCATGCGATACCTCTTCGGCTTCCTTTACGGCTTCCTCTGAGTGAGTGTTGCCGATAGGGCCGCTGGAGATGGCATCTTTGTTAACGTTTTTTAAGCCATCAGCCACGCGCTGACCATATTCAGGGTCGCACTGGGTAAACAGGTCAATCATCTTATCCTGAATAATTTTTTCTACCGGGGCTAAAGTGCTTACCAGGTTGTTAATCAGGTCGTCTTTTTCCCAATCTTCGTGCTGACGCCAGCGGTCGCCGGCCTGCGCAAAGTTGTTGGTACGGTCAATGGTTTGGCGAACCAAACGGGCAGGCGCATACTGCGGCTCATGGTCGGCACCGGCTTTAGGCGCTTCAGTTAAACCGTTCAGGTTTGAGGGCTCGTAATTTACATGCGGATTGCCGCCTTGCGGTACATCCACCTGGTAAGCCATCTGGCCATCGCGCTGGTTGGTAGCTACGTGGGTTTTAGGCGCATTAATCGGCAATTGCAAATAGTTAGCGCCCACACGGTAACGCTGGGTGTCGGAGTACGAAAAGGTACGGCCCTGCAGCATCTTGTCGTCAGAGAAATCCAAACCATCTACCAGTACACCGGTACCAAAGGCGGCTTGCTCTACTTCGGCAAAATAGTTTTCAGGGTTTTTGTTCAGCGTCATTTTACCTACCGGGATGAACGGGAACTGATCCTGCGGCCATAGCTTGGTATCATCCAGCGGATCGAAATCCAGTTCAGGGTGCTCGTCATCGCTGATGATCTGCACGTTCAATTCCCATTGCGGGAAATTGCCTGCTTCGATAGCATCATATAAATCCTGGGTAGCGTGGTTGAAGTTCTTACCCTGAATGGCTTCTGCCTGTTCCTGGGTTAAGTTCTTTACGCCTTGCAATGGTTCCCAGTGGTATTTCACCAATACGCCGGTGCCTTCTTTATTTACCCATTTGTAGGTGTTTACACCTGAGCCCTGCATCTGGCGATAGTTGGCCGGGATACCCCAGGGTGAGAACAGGAAGGTAATCATGTGCAGCGCTTCGGGCGTATTGCTGATAAAATCAAAAATACGCTGACCGTCCTGACGGTTAGTTACCGGATCGGGTTTAAAAGCGTGTACCAGGTCAGGAAATTTCATCGCATCACGGATAAAAAATACTTTCAGGTTATTGCCTACCAAATCCCAGTTACCGTCTTCGGTATAAAATTTTACCGCAAAACCGCGCGGGTCGCGCAAAGTCTCGGGCGAATGACCACCGTGTATTACCGATGAAAAGCGAACAAACACCGGGGTCTGCTTACCTTTCTCCTGAAATAATTTAGCACGGGTATATTTTGAAACCGGCTCGTCACCAGCGGTGCCGTAAGCTTCAAATACACCATGGGCGCCTGCACCCCGGGCGTGCACCACACGCTCGGGGGTACGCTCACGGTCAAAGTGAGAAATTTTTTCTAAAAACTGATAATTTTCTAAGGTAGCCGGACCACGATTACCCACCGTACGCAGGTTTTGATTATTCGTGATGGGATGCCCCTGGCGGGTGGTCAGCGTTTTATTGCTGTCCTGGCCGTTTTGTGTTGAATTTTGTTCGTTGCTCATAGCTGTAGTTGAGTTATGTTTATAATTAGCTATTGTAGTAGGCAAGTATTGATAAGTATTAACTATTGTGAAATGTTTTAGTTTGTCATTTTATCACACAAATAACACCCACCGCTGCTCCATACAAAGCTATGCTTTCAGGCCATATAGAAAACAGCTATTGATTAATAAGATTTAGTATAGGATTTATCTATCGGCACTTGCAGTTACCAAAAATTCTATACGACACCAGCTTCCAGGTGATTATGCACAGCTTCCGGTTCAATAATGTGCTTTATGCGGATGCTGCCGAGCCACAATATCAGGAAAGCGGCTCCGGAGGTAATAGGCATCAGCTTCGGCACAGGAACGATGGCCTTGAGTGCGAATACACGAATGACCGCGGAGATAGCGCCGTCAACCGGTTGCCGTCAACCGTGCGCCGCTGCGCGTGCGCTACCCAAATTATTTTCAAAAGGCGCCAGTGACAGCGCTGAGGCATTAGGGTTGATAGAACCCAGGCAGCTTAAGGTTAGCATCAGCATCACAATAATGCCGGTCA
Source organism: uncultured Mucilaginibacter sp. (assembly GCA_964241945.1). GTDB lineage: Bacteria > Bacteroidota > Bacteroidia > Sphingobacteriales > Sphingobacteriaceae > Mucilaginibacter. The sequence continues at coordinate 5,051 of CAXTCH010000176.1, read as the reverse complement.
TGCTAAACCAATGATTGATCGCCCCTAACAGGAAAACAGCTGCCAGCACAATCTGGCACAGTAAAGCTACCCTGAATATTTGCCGGCTGGTAAATTTTTTTAGCAGCAGGATGTTGATTTGGTTACTGCCAATAAACCCGCAGGACAGCAAACTGAATATTAACCCGTAAGCCCGCGGTGTTACTTTAAACACATCCAGAAAAATAACCGGCGAACCTGCCACATAAATAAACAGGGTTGCAAAAGCAAAGGTTCCGGCTAGTGTATAGGTGATGAATTGTGTATTGCTCAGGATAGACCAAAACGTGAGCACAATAGGTTTAGGCTTTAACGATACCGAAGTATCGGGTGGTGCGGCAGGCGGCAGGTATAAGTAAGTGAGCAGCACAATAACGAGCACAATAATAATCAGCATGATAAATATCCATTGCCAGCCCAAATATGTAGCAATAAAACCGCCTATGGTTGGCGCTGCCAAAGGGGATATCCCAATAATCAGCGTCAGCATGGAAATAATGCGGGCGCTTTCTTTTACCGGGAAAAAGTCGCGCACCATGGCAAAGGTAGTTACCGCCGCTACGCTGCCGGCCAGGGCCTGGATGAAGCGATATACAATCAGCGCTTCAACGGTATGGGCCTGGGTGCAGCCTATGCAGGTAAGCAGATAGATGCTTAGTCCGATGTACAACGGCTTTTTACGCCCGAAGCGATCAACAATTGGCCCGTACATAATTTGCCCGAAAGCCAACCCTATAAAATAGCTGGAAATAGAGAGCGATATACGGCCGGGCGTACTATGAATATCTTTGGCGATCTGCGAAAAGGCAGGCAGGTAGAAATCGATAGAAAAAGGGTCAATGGTGGCTAACAAACCTAATATAAATATAATGAGGCCTCTTTGGGCAACAGTTTTTGCGGGGGATGACTCCATAATTAAAGCAGTACTAAGCTTTTTACGAAAGTACGGGATTTATAACAGCTGCCTGCCATCGGCAATGTCAAACACAGGGTATTAATGCGGCAAACCTGTTTTTTATTTTCCGTTCATGATTCCTTGTTCGGTAAATCAATCGCTTATAGTATTATTGCAATTGTAAATATGCTTCGCATTCCTAAAATAGCGGTTGTTGGCCCCGAGTCCACCGGTAAATCTACCATGTCGGCTTACTTGGCCGGATATTACCATACCATCTGGGTACCTGAGTATGCCCGTGAATATTGTGCCAACCTGACCCGCGACTGTACCATGGAAGACGAGCTGAACATGTTTCATGGTCAGCTGGCGCTTGAAAAAAACATGGCGCCACAGGCCAACCGCCTGCTGATTTGCGATACCACCTTTATTACCATTAAAATATGGTGCGATGAGTGGTTTGGCTATACCCCGCCAGAAGTAGTGAATCAACTTGCCTTGCATCCGTATGATTTTTATTTACTGTTAGACATTGACCTGCCCTGGCAGGATGATCCTTTGCGCAACTTCCCGACCAGGCGCGAACACTTTATGCAGGTATGGCATCATGAACTGCAGGCATTACAGGCTGATTATGTAGTAATTTCAGGTACAGGGGAACAACGTTATACTCATGCCGTAGCGGCCATCGATAAGTTTTTATCTTCGTTCTCCAATAATAAGTAAAACTTCCGCTTCATTAAAAACAGCTGTTTATCAGACTTTAGTCAAATTGCTGTTTGAACATCTATTTTACTTCTATCTGCACAATCAAATTTTACCTTTGCCTGTAATAAACTAAATAACAACAGGCTATGAAAATTTTAGAAATTATTTCCAGTCCCCGCAAGGGCGCATCCAATAGCATTAAATTAAGCAAAGCTATTGTAGATAAGCTGGTGGCTGCCAATCCCGGCGCTACCGTGCTGACCAAGGATTTAACCGCACAACCTTTCCCGCATCTGGAAGAAGCGCATTTGAATGCTTTCTTTACGCCGGTAGATGCCCATACCGATGAAAACAAAGAAGCCATCCGTCACTCCGACCAGGCTATCCAGGAAATTAAAGATGCTGATGTAATTGTAATTGGCGCACCGATGTACAACTTCAGCATACCTTCTACCTTAAAGGCCTGGATTGACCATATTGCCCGTGCAGGCGTTACTTTTAAATATACCGAAAACGGTCCAGTAGGTTTAATCACCGGCAAAAAACTGTATATCGCCGAAACCACCGGTGGCATTTACTCTGATGGCCCTTATAAAGCAGCAGATTTTGTATCTCCCTATCTGAAAGCTATTTTAGGCTTCCTGGGTATTACCGATGTAACGGTAGTATATGCCGAAGGCTTTGCCATTCCGGGCGTACAGGACAATGCCTTGCAAAAAGGTATTGACAGCATCACTGTATAAGCTTTTTCGTTTAAATAAATTTCAGTAAAAGCCGGTAGCCGTAAAGGTTACCGGCTTTTTTTGAATCAGGATTTACAGGATTTTAGAATTTACAGGATGCTGCGTTATAATCATACTAAAACCTCGCGTTAGTGATAGCAACGTAAAGCCCGCAGCGACAGCGAGGATTTGCAGTGGAGAGCGCGGGCCGAAGGCAACGCCCTCTTTTGAATCAAAAGTTAAAATCCTTCTTGCTATATTTTCCTTTCCACTTTTCCAATCATACGCAACCTCTTGTAACTCATTTTTTAATTTCTTTAACTTATTTTAACACCGGATGCAACACTCCGGAAAATATCGCATCCTATAACATAGAAACACAATCACAATTTTGGAAACCGTATATGTGGACAAACACTACCAACTGGTAGCTGAATGCCGGCAGGGCAGCAGAAGGGCTTGCCATGAGCTATACCGCCTGTATGCTAAAGCCATGCTGAACGTGGCCTTCAGAGTAGTAGGCAATGCAGCGGAGGCGGAAGATGTAGTACAGGAAGCCTTTTTAGACGCTTTTGGCCGCATCAAAGATTTCAGGCAGGAAACCACCTTTGGGTTATGGCTGAAGCAGATTGTAGTGCACCGGGCCATTAACCTGTTGCGCAAACGCAAACTGACCTGGGCCGAAATGGAAGATGGCGAACTGGAAAACATTCCGGATGCCGAAATGGAGGACGACAGCGACCTGCAGCACAAAGTGGCCCAGGTAAAACAGGCCATGCACGAGTTGCCCGACGGTTACCGGGTGGTATTATCCCTTTACTTAATGGAGGGGTACGACCACGAGGAAATAGGACAGATACTGAACATAAGTGAGAACACCTCACGCACCCAGTTTTTAAGAGCAAAACGAAAACTGGCAGAAATTTTAAGAACGAAAGGAATAACACGATGAGCAAGCGATTAGAGGAGTTTATAAAAAATAACCGTGAAGAGTTTGATGATCTGGAACCCAACGCTAACCTGTGGAGCCGCATAGAACAGCAGCTGCCGGCAGCCGGTTTTCCGGATGAAAAAAAAACGAAGCGTGAGGCTAAAACCTTTACGTTAGGCTTTGTACTGCGGGTGGCCGCTATGATTATACTGGTGATGGGTTTGGGCTTTATGTTTTACCTGCATAGCCTGCACAATAACGCCAAACCTGCGGTTGACTTAGCGGCCATCAATCCTGAATATGCCAGGCAGCAAATACACTATGCTTCATTGGTGGAGACCAAGCGCACCGAGGTAAAAGCCATTGCCAAAAGCGACCCGCAACTATACCAGGCCTTTAGCGCCGAGATTGCCAAAATGGATTCCACCTATAAAAAACTGAACCATGATTTAGCCACCAGCCCCAACCAGGAACGTGTTTTACGTGCAATGATCCGGAACTTGCAAATACAAACCGAGGTGCTGAATCAGCAATTACAAGTGATAGAACAATACAACACCTTTAAAAATCAAAATCATGAAACTACGTCTATATAATACCCTGTTTGTACTGACTGCCTTGCTGGCCTGTTCACGCAGCTATGCCTTTCAGGTGCCGCCTGCCGGTTCGCAGCCGGAAAGCGTGCCTTATAATGCCATGCCGATGACAGACAGTTTGAAAAGCATGGACTTTTCAAACCTAAACAATCTAAACTTCCATAAACAGACGCTTGCCATGCAGAAAAGCTTTAAAAAGTTCAACAAAAGCATGCAGGGCATGAGCGACAGAATAAGCAAGGAGTTTAATGAAAACTTCAACAGTACGTTTAACGAGAATTTTAACAGCAACTTTAGTTTTAATCAGAATAATGATGGCACCGCCTTTCAGGACGAAGATTTTAAGCAGGAGAAGAAATACAGCAAAAGTTACCCGGCCGATGCCAACGATATGCTGGACCTAAGTAACTCGTATGGGCGTATTACGGTAAATACCTGGGCACGCAATGAAGTGAAGGTAGATATACAGATTAGAGCCAACTCGCAAAGCTCGTTAGACCGTGTAAGCATCAGCGACAGCAAGGATGGCAATACCATCAATTTTAAAACAAATATTGAGAGCAACTGGAACTGGGGCAACAACAACCATAACCGGGTTGAAATTAATTATGTGGTGTATATGCCGTCGCGCCTGGCATTGCATGTTAAAAACTCCTACGGCGGCATCGTACTGCCCGATTTGAGCGGCGAGGTAAAAATCCGGTCCACCTATGGCAGTGTTACCGCCGAGCGGCTGAGCAATTCCAACTTAGATGTGTCGGGCAGTTATGGCAGTATTAAAATAGAGTCGTTTAATGGCGGACATATTAATTACTCGTATGGCAATGTAAGCTTAGAAGATGCGAAAGATTTAAGGGCGAACATCAGCTATGGCTCGGTAAGCATAGGTAAACTGAAAGGAACGGTTAGCCTTAACTTGGCTTACTTAGGTAGTCTGAAAGTTGAAGAGGTAGACGAAGCCTTAAGGAGTTTAGATATAAATTCTTCCTATTCTAACTTGAAATTAGGTGTTGCTAACCGTAGCAATTTTAAATTTGATGTAACAGTAAGCTATGCCGGTTTTAAGTACGATAACAATCAAGTCAACATCACCAGCCAGACCCCCGAGCCCGGAAGCCGTGGTTTCAGTTCGACCAAAACCTACCGGGGCACCTTTGGTAAAGGCAATAATGATGCGCAGG
>CAXTCH010000175.1:0-7304 GCA_964241945.1 uncultured Mucilaginibacter sp. | reverse complement strand
GGCGTGGGCTGAATCTGATTTCGTATTTCAAAAAAAGATTTAACACCTAACATTTCGTAGTATAGTCCTTTTAAGTTTCTTTGTTTAAGCCGGCTAAGCATTCGGTTCAAAATTGACCGGAACAAGTATTTGTGTTTTTCACTGCCCATATATTTGTAAATCAGCACCAGGTCATTACGGGTGCCATGTATAATGCTGTGCTTCACCGTAGCATAAATACCTTTAGCCCGGTGTTCAACGCTACTAGTTTGAAAATACCTGATGACATAACCTGCGTTTAAACACCGTAACCCATAATCAAATTCATGTGCATACGGTCCGAGCCAACCAGCAATACCGCCAATCTCAGCATAAACCTGCCTGCGAATGATGGCGCCGCAGCTAAAGTAACCCGTAATGTTTTGCTCGTGCATCCAGCCTGTTTGGCCTTGCCAGGCCCATCGGTCAGTAAGATACGGGCCGCTGGTAATGTTCAGCGCCAGGATACCTACCTCTGGATATTGTTCCAAGTACTGTAAAGCTTCAGGAAGGCCGCTGGCAATACAGCTATCATCATCCAGCAATAGGAAATATGGATATTTGGCCACTGCAAATCCGTCATTCCAGCCGCCCACATTTTCGTTATGCTCTTTTACAATCAACGGAATGTCCGGGTGCTGCTGCTGCATTGCGCCGGCGGTATGGTCAGTTGAAGCATTATCTACCACAATAATTTCCATATCAAAAGGCAGTGTAGCTTTTAAAGCTTTAAGCTGAGTAACAGTAATCAGCAGCTCTGCACACTTTTGAGTGGAAAGGACAACGGCGGAAATCATTAAATTCTAATTCTTTATATAATGCCGTTGCTACAAGCTGTCAAGCAATGAGCATTTGTTATAACAGGCCTGTAAATAAGTAACATTTAAATGGATTTTACAAGACTTATTCCTGTTACAAAATTGCCCTTATAGCTTTTAAGAATTTTATTTAAACCTTTTCAGCTAACTTATATTAATACAAGCAACACTTTTAAACTTTGCACATGAAAGATACCCTACAAGATATTAAGAATAGCACCGACGAGTACTCTTACATTCAGAAAGTCTGGATTGCTGCAGGAAGCGTGGCTTTGCTGGTGATTTTGATCTTAGTTTTACAGGCAGCATTCGGCGTATTACTGATGCTAATGGCGGGTTGTTTAATTGCTACCTACTTTCACGGTTTGGGTGATATTGTGCAGCGCTGGACTAAGTTGAGCCGTAAATTAAGCATGACCATAGCTGTTTTGGTCACGCTTGGCCTGATTAGCTTGCTTATCTGGTTTTTAGGTACCAAAATACAAACGCAGGCCAATGCCATCACCAATGACATTCCTAAACTGGTAGTAAACTTTGAACACAATCTGCAAAAAACAGACATTGGTAACAAGATAGTCAGTAGCGTAACCAGTCCCGATTCGCAGAAAAAGCTATTTGTGGTAGCTCAAAATTTCTTTAACACCAGCTTTGGTGTAGTTGGCGATTTATATATCATTATATTTTTAGGCATATTTTTTTCTGTCGACCCTGATATTTACAAAAAAGGTATCATCATGGTGGTTCCACCCATTGGTAAAGCCGCCGCTAAAAATATATTGGAGCGCATAAGCCACACCCTTAAAGCCTGGCTTAAAGGCATGCTGCTGGCCATGCTAATTATTGCCACCTTAAGCTATACCGGGTTAACTATTGTGGGTGTGCCTGTAGCGCTGGCGCTGGCTGTTTTTGCGGGTCTACTTAATTTTGTGCCCAACTTCGGCCCTGTTATTGCCATGGCGCCGGCGGTACTCATTGCTTTAACCATGAGCTTTAACACTGCGCTTACCGTCGCCATCATTTACATATTAATACAAACGCTGGAAAGCAATGTAATTACGCCTACCATTCAAAAACGCATGATTAACATTCCCCCTGCTGTTTCACTGATGGGGCAGCTGATTATGGGCAGTGTGTCCGGCGTATTGGGTATCATATTGGCAGTACCTATTATTGCTACACTGATGATTGTGATTGATGAGTTGTATGTAAAAAAGCAGTGTGAACCTGATATTATAATTCCCGAGCATTAATTTCGGGGCTTATTTAACTTCATGCTCGATATATTATTTCAGGATGATTACCTGATTGCTATCAATAAGCCGCATGGGCTGCTGGTGCACCAATCGCCCATTGCCCGTGATGCCGAGGAGTTTGCTTTACAATTGCTCCGCGACCAGATTCATCAACCTGTTTATCCTGTACACCGCCTTGATCGAAAAACAGGTGGCATTCTCCTCTTTGCACTGGATAAAGAAACCGAACATTTGATGCATCAACTATTTGCGGCGAAAAAAATGCACAAGAAGTATTTAGCCATAGTACGCGGCTTTACGCCGGATAGCGGTGAAATTGATTATCCGCTTAAAAAAGAGAACGGCACGCTGCAGGACGCTTTCACTTCTTATGTAACCTTACAACGTGCCGAACTCGATATCCCGTTTGGTCAGCATACCACCTCGCGTTATTCATTAATAGAAGCCACTCCTACCACCGGACGTATGCACCAGTTACGACGCCACTTTGCTCACATTTACCACCCCATAATCGGCGACCGGCCCCACGGCTGCAACAAGCAGAACCGGCATTTTAAGCATACCTGGCAAATGGATACAATGATGCTGCATGCTTCTTATCTGGCCTTTAATCATCCAATAACTAATAGAACCATAGAGATAACAGCCCCGTTGCAACGTGAATTTGAGCGGGTAATGACGGAGATTATGGGCTGGCCGGTTGTCCTCATCTAAATTAAGCTAAAGGTGTTTTATTCCGGTTTTCACTGCGTACTATAAAATAGTACACCAAAAATCCCAAAGCCAGGCAAACCGCTTCTATACCAAAAGGCAACGGTGAACGGTCGGGATAAGGTATATAATTCAGAAGGATTAAACCCGCACCGCCGAACAATAATATCAGGCCCCACTTAAGTGTATCGAATTTAAAATTGTTAAAACTGCTGCTCAGTATCTTAACTGAAGATTCATCCACAAAGCCGGCATTAATCATTTTAGATTTTAACCGGTTATTTAAAATAGCCAGTATAATTACCACCACTCCTATAGTAATCGCGGTAAAAACTATAGTTACTCCTAAATTTCCGTCCATATCAATTGTTTTTAAATGGTTATGCCTCGTTAGACAGGGTGAGCTTTATAAATGTTGCAATAAAATATATTGCAACATTTGAATAAGGATTAGTGTCTAACCGACCAGCGCATGTATACCGACCAGGAATTAATCAGCCGTATTCTTCAGGGTAACCTAAATGCTTTTAAACTGCTGGTGAAGCAGTACGAGAAGTTGGTAAGGCACATGGTTGGCCGCATAATAAATCAGGAAGAAGACAGGGAAGACATTTGTCAGGAAGTATTTATTAAGGTATACAAAAATTTATCCGGGTTTCAGCAGCAAAGCAAGCTCTCTACCTGGATAGCAAGGATTGCTTACAGTACAGCCATAAACTACCTGCGCAAAGAAAGCCCAAAACGAAATTTAACGGATGATATCAGCGATTTCGAGAATCATCACCATACACTTGATACGCCTGAGGCCCTGTTGGACAAAAAAGACTTGGCCGCATATGTGCAACAGGCATTAAATAAATTGCCTGTAAACTACCGCACTGTGCTAACTTTATATCATTTAAATGAGTTTAGTTACCAAGAAATAGAAGAAATAACCGGCATGCCGGAAGGAACCGTAAAAAGTTATTTATACAGAGCCCGTAAATTATTGAAAGACAAGTTAGCCTCTTATATGAAATAAGGTATGAAAGAGATAAATGATGAAGAACTGCAAAAGCTGATAGAACAGCAGTTTACAACCGGCCTGAAACCGGATGCATCCCTGGAAGGGAATGAACAATTATACACTGCTCTTTTTAATATATTATCTGAACAGCCTGAATTGCCTGAATACAGTTCACTGGCTGATAACGTGGTCAACGTTATTGAGCGCGAAGCATCTCGCAAAGAATCTGTCCGTTACGGATGGGCAATTGCAGGTGTAATTGCGGGGAGTCTGATCTTTCTTGCTGCAGCATTGTTGCTGATTAATCCTGTTGAACTAACCGCAACTTTTATAAGTTTAAAATCAAATATCGGCATAGCCTCCTTTATTGCCGTTGCAATAACTGTTATTGAAATTATGGACAGAAACCTGGTAAAAAAACGCATCACCAATTATTAATGAATTGAACGCTATAGCAAAATAATAGTCAACGTCGGTTCTTCTTCATTTCAAACAAACCGCATTTTCCTGCAAACATTTATCACCGCTTCTGGCTTTTAGGTGGGTAACAAAACTTATCTATCTAAAAACTTTACACTGCACATGTACACCTTAGGCATTAACGCTGCATTTCATGATACCGCGGCGTGTTTAATTAAAGACGGTCAGCTACTGGCCGCTGCGGAAGAAGAACGCTTTACTCATTTTAAGCATGGCAAACGTCCGGTGCCTTTCTCTACCTGGGAATTGCCTTTTCACGCTATTGATTATTGCCTCAAGGTGGCCGGCATCCACATCAATGATATCGACCACGTTGCTTATTCATTCGATCCTTATCAGCTTATTGGCGAAAAATATAAAGGCAAGAGCACTATCGAAATTCCCTTTGAACCCACCACTGATCCGGTAAACGCCGACTGGCTGAACGTTTGGGATCCGCTGTTTTTGTCATCTATGATTAATGCGGTAGGTCAGCTGAATGACGGTTATCCGCATCACCTGCAAAAACGCTTTATCGGCGCCAATGTGCCGAGAGAAAAATGGCATTTTGTAGATCACCACATTGCTCACGCAGCCAGTGCCTTCAATTGTTCCCCCTTTGACCGCGCGGCGGTGATGACTGTTGATGGTCGTGGCGAGCTGGCAACTACTACTTACAGCGTAGGTCATGGTCAGGATTTAAAACGTATCGGACAAGTAAACTTTCCTAATTCGCTTGGCTTATTGTACGAAGAAGTGACTACCCATTTAGGCTTCTTGCACTCATCTGACGAGTACAAAGTGATGGCGCTGGCCAGCTATGGCAAACCGGAATTTGTAAAAGATTTTAGGGAAATTATTCAGTTAGGCGCCAATGGACAATATACCATCAACAATAAAAACTTTACTGAGCGCTTTGGTCCTCAACGCCTGCGCCATGAGGAATTTACAAGCCACCATTTCAACATTGCGCATTCTTTACAACTGGTGCTTGAAGAAACTTTATTGGAAATAGCTGACTGGCTATATAAAGAAACCGGCGAAGATAACCTGTGTATGGCCGGTGGTGTGGCCCTGAACTGTGTGGCCAATGCCCGTCTGCGAGATAAAGGGCCCTTCACTAACATTTGGGTGCAACCGGCGTCGGGCGATGATGGTACCGCCTTAGGCGCAGCCTTATGGGTAGATGCCCGGCAACGTAAAAGCCAGACCCGTGACTTTGTAATGAACCATTGCTACTGGGGACCGGAATATACCGACGAGGAAATAGAAAAGTTTATAAAATGGGCAAAAGTACCTTATCGTAAGCTGAACAATATTGCTGAAGAAACTGCTGATATACTGGCACAGGATAAAATTATTGGCTGGTACCAGGGACGCATGGAATTTGGTCCGCGTGCATTGGGCAGCCGCTCCATATTGGCTTCACCAATTAGCCCTGCCATGCAGCAGCGTTTAAATGAGGTGAAAGACCGTGAAGATTTCCGTCCTGTGGCACCGGTAGTATTGGAGGAAGAAGCTGATAAATGGTTTGAAAATGCCGGCTACTCCCCTTTCATGCTGTTTGTGTATGATGTGAAGCCTGAAAAAGCGGATCAGATTCCGGCTGTGCGCCACACCGATGGCACCGCACGTATTCAAACTGTGAATGAAAGTCAGCACAAAAATTATTATGATTTACTAAAGGCATTTCAACGTAAAACGGGCGTACCAGTATTGGTAAACACTTCGTTCAATACGCTGGGTAAGCCGATTGTATGTACGCCGCGTGATGCCATTGAATGCTTTTGGACTTCACCGTTTGATGCTTTGGTTATTGGTTCATTTGTGATCGAGAAATAAATGATCCGCATCAGTGTAGTGATTCCCAGCTGGCAGCGTCCGCAACTATTGCAAAACTGCTTACAGGCGTTGGGCCGACAAACACTTATGCCCAGCGAATACGAAGTAGTTGTTGTAAGTGACGGGCCGGACGAGATTACAGAGAAGGCTTTGGAACAGTGGTTGCAATCTGACCCTGAACATCATCGTTTCACACCAATGCCCCAAAAAAAAGGACCTGCTGCCGCCCGAAATTACGGCTGGCAGCGGGCTAAAGCACCGCTTGTAGCCTTTACAGATGATGATACTTTACCAGATGCCAATTGGTTACAAGCCTACCTGGACGGTTGGGATGGCAGCGAACTGGCGGCATTTACTGGTAAAGTAATAGTTCCGTTAACTGCCCTCCCGTCTGATTTTGCACGAAATACTGCTGGCCTGGAAACCGCTGATTTCGTAACGGCTAACTGCGCCTGCACGGCAAAAGCGTTGCAGATGGTTGGTGGTTTCGACGAGCGTTTTGCTATGGCTTGGCGTGAAGATAGTGATTTGCATTTTAAGCTTTTACAGCAACATGTACCGCTAATCAAAAAAAGTGCGGCTATTGTGGTACATCCGGTACGGGCTGCACGCTGGGGCGTAAGTATAAAAGAGCAAAAGAAGACATTATATAATGCGTTGCTGTATAAGAAATTTCCTGCTTTATACCGGCAGTATGACAACTCCCGCCCGCCACTGCTGTATTATGTAATTGTTTTTTCTCTGCTGCTGTGTGTTATCAGCTATTTGGAAGTATGGAAAATAGCATGTGTTACAGGGTTACTGATATGGTTGATGTCAACGCTGTGGTTTACTTATAAACGGTTAAAGAACAACTCCCACAGTTTTCGGCATGTTACCGAGATGCTTTACACCTCGGCTTTAATTCCCTGGCTATCCCTGTACTGGCATTTTTATGGATTAATAAAGTATAAAACATGGTTTTTATAATCTCGGGGACCAAGGAAGTATTACTAAAATATTTAGCATTATTTGATGATACTACTGCCTTGTGGCATCAATATTGATACGTAACGGATATAAAAACTTACACTATGGCAAAGCAACATCAAGATGAAAATGAACTGTTTGATGCAAATCAAAAAGACAGTGTTTCAAATACCAATGACGATTTGAAAGGTTCAAACACGGTTAAAGATCCTGACGACTGGAGCACTG
>CAXTCH010000174.1:0-7304 GCA_964241945.1 uncultured Mucilaginibacter sp. | reverse complement strand
GTAAACTATGCTATAAAACTGAAAGATTATATGGGTAAGGTATTGGAAATTCATCTGCGCGACACTATGCTTGAGACTTTTCAGGGCCAATAGTAATCATCCTAAACAAGAATGTGTACCGAACCTAATTGAAAATTTTTCGATGCTTGGTAAAAGACGTACAGACCTGAGCATCGGTATATCTTATGCTGAAGACCTGGAAAGCGTAAAGAAAATAATACTGGATGCTGTAGCTGATATTGAAGAACGGGTACCTAATGAAACAACCATCTTGTTTTACCAGGTTTTGCTGACAGTTCAATTACCTACATCATTCGCTTATGGATTAATTCGCCCGAGCAGCCGGCTTATTTACAGGTAGGCAACGAGGCCATTATACGCATCAAAAAAGCGTATGACGCCAACGGTATCGTACTGCCTTTCCCTATCCGCACGTTGAATTTTGGCATTAAAGGTGGGGTACCATTGAGCGAGATACCATTGAATATTGCCAGTGAGCCTAAGAAAAGTTAAATAGGTATCTAATCAAAAAGGAAAGCTATCTATTTGACAGAATACCGGAAAACTCTGAATTTGAAATCGGGTTCGTACCCGGCGCTTGAAGCATAAAACTTAACAGATTTAACAGAGTGTAAAGTGCCTGAGGTATTTATAGAAGCGAGCTTAAAAAAATCAGTATAATTTTCGCAATACTTATTGAGCACACAGGGTTTGGTTAATAAGCCCGAAACTAAGTTAAAAGTTAACGGCTTGCCTGAGTCTAAAACAATATCCATCTTAATATAAGGGAACTTTTTTATCAGTGAAAGCAGTTTAGCTTTGTTGGTGTATTTAAAATCAGCAGTGAAGAAAAGGATATGGCCTGAATCAGCCGGAATTTGATAAGTAGTATTAAGCGGAAGAACTTTATCTTCCAATAAACTATCACTGCGAATTTCTATTGCTTTGTGTTTGGTTGCAATAAAGGTTGAATCATTGATCTGGTGACTTACCTGGTAGTTTTTCAGGATAGCCAGCTTGGTTAGCGGTTCATCGTACATGAAATAACGGCCATCAATTGCGTTTGCGTACGGATCAGTATTGGTTGTTCCGCCATGAAATATAATATTATCTACTTTCTGCCCGGCAAAAAATATAGCATCTAAAGAGTCTAACTTTACGGTATAAGCTGAATAAGATTGAACTACAGGCTGAGGCTTGTAATTAAGATGATTTATATACGCAATTGAAGTTAAAAAAGGATATACGTTATAGGTTTCAGATGAATTGAGCGCAGATGCTGGTAATGTACTAACGTAATGTGTATTATCTTTTGAAAGCAGTGTTTTAGCATTGTAATAAGCATAACAAAAAATGCTGCCCACAAGTACCAAAGCAATAATATGCCTGGCCCTGAGCAGAAATTTAGCCTCGGTAACCAGCAAAGCCAAAAAGAAAAACAGAATGACTATAAAAGGCGCATTGAGTATCAGGCCACCTTCAACTCCTTTAGCCCCCCGGGTAAAAGAATAAACAAAAATAAAGTAGATGCCCAGGCATAACAGCAAAATCAACAAAAGTTTAGGTAAGTACTGTGAAGGCTTAATAAACAGATATTGAATTAAAAACAAAGCAATTAAACCTAAGCTGATGGTGTAATCACGTGAGTAATTATCATAAGTGGCTATCTGCATCGCCTGCTTATAACCCGAAATAATTTGCAATGAATTAACCAGGTAATCCTTTAACTGAATATTAACGCAGCAGTAAACTACTCCGAAAGTAATAAGAGAAGTTAGCAGGAAACTGAGGAATTGTTTACCGTTTTTCCGGAAAAGAGATATGGTGAGCACTGCAGGAACAGCGATAGCGAAGGGCAAAAAGCTGACCTTAATAAAAAACAATATAGCTACAGTAAAGCCCGCAAAAGCAGTAAAAAAAGCTTCCGGTAAGTGCGCTTTTTTAAATAACGAATTTGGCTGTGCGCTTATACCATATACGCAGGTATGTATTAAACAAAATAAATAAATCAGGGTGTACTCACCATAAATACCGGCGGTATAGATCAGCCAGGGGAGTAATAAGTACTTTATAAGCTTATCAACATCACTGCTCAGCTCGCTATCAGTGCAATAGGCTGCCAAGTCCAGAAGGATGCACAGAAAATAGGCAAGATAAATAACTTTAATAATTACCGACAGCAGGACGGGAATAATAGCTAAGCCAACCGTAGTGGTATAACCCAGGTAAGCAAGCGGCCCGTAAGTAAAGATGATATCTTTACCAAAAGTAAGGTGATGGGTAACGGCATGGTTTAATGAAAACATCCATGACGGGTCCAACCCATTCTGAAACCGGCCTTTGTATACCGATATTACTTTGGTAATAATAAACAGGCATATTAAAAAAGCGTAATATTTTCTACCGGGTTTAAGGCTGAGGCTCATATTGTAATAAAAGAAGGATTTAAGGCAAATGACGTGTTAATCCCATTTCTTTTTAAAATCATTTTTTGAAAAGAACTTCTCAATCATCACATACAAAAGGATAAACAGATACCGGCTACCCATTTCTTTAATATTTAAATTGGATTTACCGGCTTTTCTGTTTCTCCATGAATTAGGAACCACAGTATAGGAATAACCACGCACGATGGCCTTTAGCGGCAACTCAATAGTAAGATTGAAATGCGGAGCTAAAAATGGATGTAAACCCTTTATGGTTTCGCGTTTATAAAGCTTAAATGCATTGGTAGCATCATTATACTTTATACCCAGGCAAACCCTGATGATGAAGTTGGCAAGCCGGTTGATATATAGTTTTACCTGAGGATAATCATAAGTTTTTCCGCCCTTTATAAATCTCGAACCAAAAACACAATCTACGTTTTCTGCCTCCATTTTACGGTAGAATGCTACCAAATCCTCCGGGCTGTCTGAAAGATCAGCCATCATAATAGCTACATAATCGCCTTGAAATCTCTCAAGCCCGTACCTTATTGCATGACCGAAGCCATTGGGGCCATAATTGGTATAATATTTAACCGTAGAATACCGGCCGGATAAATCAGCCAGAATACTTTCCGTAGTATCTTTTGAGTTATCGTTTACCACCACAATCTCATGATCAATATATTCGGTGACTAACTTCTGATATAAAGTAGTAACAGTTTCCGTTATAGACCCCTCTTCATTATAGGCAGGTATAACAATACTTAGTTTAGGCATGAACTTTCTTTGTGTTTGAAAATACGAGTATCTTTTTTCCGAAAAAGTTGAGGACAACCACCGCCACAATGGCCAGTACTTTAGATATTTTATAGTTATATCCCAGCTTTCCTACCAAAAGCCACATAATTAATTGATTAACCATCAGCCCGCTGAGGGTAACAATCAGAAACAGTGAAGCTTCGACATGAAGGGTTCTGTTACTTTTTTCAAAAACCCAGTATCTGCTTAAAACATAATTAAACAGGTTAGTCACAATAAATGAAATGCTGTTGGCAATGAGGTAATTAATGTGAAAGTGCTCTACCAGTATAATTAGCAGGAACATTTCTAAAGCTGCCGACAGGATACCTGAGATAACGAATTTTAAAAAGACATGGTTGAAGAGTTTACGCTTATTTTGATAGAATTGCTCGTAAATCGCTTTCATTAGTATGTATCCAGTTATAAATTTCGTTCATAATTTGTGTTACTCCTATTTTAGGCCGCCAGCCGGTAAAATCGGTTATCTTGGTGTTGTCGGTAATGTAAATAGGAATATCAGCCGGCCTGTCGTGCGGGTCTTTAACAATATCAATTTTGTTGCCTGTAATGTCTTCGCATATTTGGGTAAGTTCTTTCAAAGAAGTGCTTATTTCAGTACCACCCCCTACGTTGTAACACTCACCGTTAAATTGGCTTAAGTTTTTAATCTGATAGTTAACCAAATCAAAAAGGTCTCTTACATGCAACATATCTCTTACCTGCAAACCTTCGCCGCCGAATCCTATGTAACCGAGCTTGCTTTTCCAGTAATGGCGTGCCATCCATAAAACCACCACGCCCTGATCAATTTTACCCATTTGGTAAGGGCCGGTCAGTACACCGCAACGGTTAATTACCGCGTTAAGTCCAAAAGTTTTGCAAAACTCCTGTACTATGTATTCTGAAGAAAGCTTGGTAGCGCCATAAAATGATCTTACGCCTTGCAAGGGGAAATCTTCAGCAATCCCTTTTTCGCTTACCCCCGCAATTCTTTGTTCGTTTGATAATTGAAAACGGGTGTCAGTGGTTACATAATTTAACTTTTCAATCTGATCATAAGGATAAATACGGCTGGTAGAAAGAAAAATAAACCCGGCGTTACATTCTTTAGCTAGGTATAAAGAATTGATTGTGCCGTTCAGGTTGGTATCAATCAAATATTCCAGATCGCCGCTCAAACCAGCCAAAACAGAAGGTTCTGCAGCGGCATCAATAACAATATCAACGTTCGTAATTTTTTTTAAGTCGTCTCTCTGTCTTACATCTCCATGTATAAACTCAATTCCATATTCTAAAATTCTTTTAAGATTTAATTCGGAACCACGCCTGTTCAAATTGTCAAAGCATACAATATGTAAGTCGGGATTTGATTGCTTAAACAGTACAGCGAGGTTTGAACCCACAAACCCGCAGCCGCCGGTAATTAGTATTTTCACTTTAGATAAGAGTATACTGATTAAGCTTGAGAATTGTGCTGCGATGGCGGCATCAACAATGAATAAGATGACAGCTTAAAAATGCAGGAATAATTAGGAATAAAACCGTTAAGCGTAAGAGTTGGGGCAGGATAGGTATATTTCATAAATAGATGTTTTCATAAGGTTGACATGCTTAACAAGAGTTTATCAAAGTGTTAAACACCAGGTTATAAACTGAGTTTAAAACCGTATAATAACCTTATAAACTTTGTATAACCGCTTATTAAACACAGGTAGCTCAGAGGCTAAAGTATAAAAAAATATTAAAATTTTATTAATCAGATGATTTTGCACAAAAAAGTTACCTGATTAATCTTGGGTACTTTTAGCAGTAATAAGATAAGGATATTTAGATTGAAGAACGGTGAGAAATACATCTTTTTAATGGTCAGCAGTGGCCTGTCGGGCAGGTTTATTATACTATAAACTTAAAACTTATTATAACTACTTTTGGCAACTCTGCTGCTCAGTAATAATTTTGCTGCCCGTACAAATACTACATGTTTAAAAGACTTAAGTACAGCTTTTACCTATTAAGCTTTTTGCTGACTGCAGCCTGCACCGTTCCTAAAAAAGCGGTGAATGATGCTAAACAATTGGGGTTCACTTATAATTATTGCACACCTACCGTTACTTACCTGCAATCAACAACCGTATGGCCGGATACACCCAATACAGATTTATCATACCTGCCCGTTACCGCGCATGACCGGTTAATTTGCCACATATTAGGTATAAGTAATGAAGTAGACAGCTTATGGCATTTGAGTAAAATAAAAACTCCCGGCGACGTAAACAGCTATCTGCTGTTGAAACAGAAAATTAACGGGCGACTGCTTACCGTACAATCACAAATACAAGCCCTGGCTGCTGAACTGGATTGTGAAGGCGAACGGTCTAACCTCGCAGCTGGTTATCTGGACAACATTAACAGCCGGAAGAAAAATAATTTAACGGTGGCTTCTGTAGTAATCGGTGCTTTAACTACTGTGGGTACGGTGATAGGCACACACAAAGCTTCACAAACGGCTATAGGCATTAGCGGCGGTTTGCTAAGCGCCGGATTAGGTGCACTTACAATTAGCCCCAAAGGAAAGAAGATAGAATTCTATCATGAGCGAAACCTATTACGCAGTATTTGGACAGAACCTTCAAATAATACAGACTACCCGTATTTTGTTTGGCAGATGCTGCACGAAAAGCAGTTGAGCAATTCGGGAAATATTACCTTATCACAAAGTATCCGTAACCAGTGGCTGCAATTTGAGTTCGACGGTAAAATCAGCAAAAAGCAGGAAGATTTGCTTTTTGGCAAAGGCGGTTTTTACCATGCCGATGACTTACACACGCGTACAGCTATGATTAATCAATTACAGTCTACCATCCGGTCCTTTTATCAGGACTTAAGCAGCTTTATCGTTGTTGTGGAAAGCAAATAAATACAGAATACGCTGCTTAACAGCATGCCAGCCACTACTGCAATTACAATCCTTTTTCAATAGCCTCATACACGGCATCCTGTATACGCGGGCGAATGCGCAGTTCAGAAAGTTTGTCTGTAACCTTAGGGTATACGCGGTTGGAAAGAAAGATATATACCAGATTATACTTGGGATCCACCCATACGCAGGTACCGGTATAGCCCGTGTGGCCAAACGTACCCGGTGAAGCCAGTGTTGAGGGATAATGGCTGTTGGGCAACGGTCCCCAGCCGTCAAAACCTAAACCACGCCGGCTTACATTTGAGTAGCGGGAGGTAAACTCGGTTACAGTTTCGGGCTTAAAGTATTGTACGCCCCCGTAGGTTCCCTTATTCAGCAGCATCTGAAATTGAATAGCCAGGTCATTGGTACTGGCAAAGTTACCTGCATGGCCGGATACGCCGCCCACCATGGCCGCACCCTGATCGTGCACATAGCCTACCAGTAATGTATGGCGAAAGTAAGTATCATTTTCGGTGGGTATGATTTGGTCGCGGCTGAAACGGTTACGCGGCAAAAACCCTTCGGTTTGTGTACCCAACGGGTTATAAAATTGCTGCTGTACATAAATATTTAAAGGCTGTGCCGTAATGGTTTCTACCACCTCTTTGGTAAAGTACATACTCAGGTCGCTATACACATACTGTCCGCGGGTACGCAGCGGGGTATTAATCATCCGTGGCAGCATTACATCGCGGAAGTAGTCTTTGCGCAGGTAATAACCGTCGGCTACCTTAGTCGGGTAGTCGGCAGATGAATCAGCGCTGTGATCGCCCGGGTGCATGGTTTCATAAAAGGGAATAAAAGGAATCAATCCGGCCTGGTGCAGCATCAGCTCTCGTACCTTGATATCACTTTTATTGGTACCACGGGCAATAGGTAGATAATAACCCATGGTTGAATCGAGGTTGAGCTTACCCTGCTCGGTAAGGCGCATCGCCTCCATGGTAGTGGCCGTAACTTTAGTTACGGAGGCTAAGTCAAAAATATCGGTAATTTTTTCGGGCAGAGCATGGTCATAAGTATGATAACCGTAAGCCTTATTAAAAATCACTTTACCGTCTTTGGCCACCAGTACTACACAGCCGGGAGCGGCGTGCTCGGCAATAGCCTCC
>CAXTCH010000173.1:0-7312 GCA_964241945.1 uncultured Mucilaginibacter sp. | reverse complement strand
CCTGGAGACAGCGCAAAAGTAAGGTTTGTTCATGCAGCCCCAGATGTCAGCACATTGAAGGTTACTGTAAATGATACCACCCGTTTTTCCGGTATTGCTTTTCAATCCGCAAGCAAATTCATCAGTATTGCAGTGCCAACTTTAAACGGTAATACACTCCCTTCGGTAATCAGCATTTATTCGGCCGCAAACAGCACTACGCCTCTAACTACGTTTACTTTAACACTTTCATCATCATCTATTTATACTATCTTTTTAAAAGATATTAAAAACGGTAATAATGTAACAACCAGTGGCGGTTATGTGCTGAATAATTAACCCGTATGTTTATGAATATCAAGCGTTCCGTTATAGTTGGTCTTTTTGCTTTGCCTTTCACCTTACTGTTTATTGGCTGCTTGCTGACTTCGTGCAAAAAGGAAACTGCATCAACCACCGTAGGCTCTAATGTGGCTATTCTGATTAATAATTTAAGCCCGGATGCCTATCCTGTGCATTTTTATGCCAACAATGTAATACAGAATCCCTTAAATACCACTACTACTTTGGCTACTGCACAAACTTATGCGCTTTACAATTACAATGTGCCCTCCGCTTATTTCTCTTTAAATTCGGCAGACACTTTATTGCAGTTAAGATCAACCAGAACTGCTGATTCGACTTTAGTAAGAGTTCCTGATACCATTAAGCTGAAATCAAACACCCGTTATTCATTATTTCTTACCGGTTTGCTGGCTGACCGGTCGCTTAAGCCGATTTTTACAGCTGATGATACCACCGCGCTGCCTGCTTTAGGAAAAGCCAAGTTGCGTTATGTAAACGGTACTTTAAGAATTACCTATAATGGCGGAACTACCGGGTACGACGTGTATGCCAACGGCACATTAATTTATAAAAATATTAAATCATTACGTATCACCAAATACGTGGAATTGCCTGCCGGTACCTATGACTTTAAGTTTGTATACACCGGCACAGATGTAACCGTGAGCAGTAACTTAATACTTGATTTGCCTAATATAACCGTGCTGGATTCACATTTATATACCCTCTACAGCTGCGGCATTACCGGCCGTACAGACAGTGCAGCGGTAACCGCCTCAATTATTACCAATAAGTAATCACGCTAATACAGCAGGATTTTTTATTTTTGAGGCTTAAATCAAAAGCTTTGGAATTTCTGCATCAACTTATTGACTTTGTATTACATATAGATAAGCATCTTAAAGATATCACCAGCAGCTATCAGGGCTGGACTTACCTTATCCTTTTTGCTATCATTTTTGCAGAAACCGGCTTCGTAGTTACTCCCTTTTTACCGGGCGATTCTTTATTGTTTGCGGCTGGCGCGTTAATTGCCGGCGGCAATTCCGGTTTGGACATATATGTGCTGGGTTTAATTTTAATTATCGCAGCATTTTTGGGAAATACTGTGAATTACTGGCTGGGCCACTATCTGGGCGCCAAAGTATTCAAACCGGATAATAAAATTTTAAAGCTCGACTACTACCTGCAAACTCAGGCGTTTTTTGACAAGCATGGAGGAAAGGCGGTTATTTTTAGTCGCTTTATGCCTATTATCCGTACCATTGCCCCATTTGTAGCCGGGGTGGGGCGCATGAGTTTTTTAAGATATAGTGTTTATAACATTGTAGGCGGCGCCTCCTGGATTATTGTGTTTTTAGCGGCAGGGTACCTGTTGGGCAATGTTCCTTTCTTTAAAAATCATTTCTCTTTAATTGCTTTGGCTATTATATTGGTTTCCATTGTACCGCCTGTAGTGGTTGCCTTGAAACAGCGCATATCGCGTAAGCCGGCAGCATAATACTTTTACTTAATAACCGGCATAGGTTGGCCGGCTTTAAAAGCCGCCTGCTCGGTAGCCAATGCTGCAGCCTCGGTTGCGGTAAGCGGATGATCGACCAGTTTATTTAAATTGGGCTGGCCTGCATCTACCCAGGCTGAGTACCAAAAGCTGCCTACCCAAAGCACTGCAGTACGCATACGGCGTTCTACCATGTGGTTTAACGCTTTCTGATAAGCCAGACTGTAATCGGCCGAATAGTCTTTTACTTTACGGTTGCCGCGTTTAACCAGGCTATATTTCTTATCGGCAGGGAATGCAGCATTCAATCGTTGCTCAAACCGGATTACTGAGTCTACACACTTATAGGAGCTGCGGCAAATAATAAAAGCCTGCCAGAGCGGGTTTTCAATGTACCTGGCTTTCCCGGTATAATAATGCCAGTTGCTGCCAAATAGCTCGGGCAGGCGACTTTCCCACAGGGCATGCAATCCATTCTGGTGAGTAAGCTGCCCGTCATAATTCGTAGTGGTATGTAAAGGCACACAAGCATCGGCAACATAATGGCCCAGCCAGGCAGAGGTAGTCAGTATGGCGCTGGTATCATGCCGTTGAAAAGCCTTTACCAGTTTATAATAATTTCCTTGTATCACCCAGGGTAGGGTTCCATACCTGAGTAAAGTATCCGTTGAATACTTGTGCACCGCATCTTCCCATTTTTGCGGAACCGTATGGAATGGATCTTTACCATAGCGGTCAGCATCAAAGTAATGGCGGGGTATTTCTGATGAGTCAATGTATCGGCGCTTGTCGGGGCTTACCGCGTGTTCAGTAAGGTAATTAATGTTGGCTTTGTAAAACCCGGCCATGGCCGGCGGTAAAATAAACACCGCCAGGTGGTTGATGCGGTAATGCGCATAAAAGCCCCAGGAGGTATGGATAAGAAGGATTAAACCGGCTAATAATACCCGTACAGCGGTTTTCATGAAATGCAAATAGGCAATTGAAAAGTGAAAGGTAGGGTTTAGTTAACAAATTTTTATCTATGATTTGATAATAAAAAAAACCTTCTTATATTTGCAGTCCGAAAAAGAAATAAGAAGATAAAGCTACAATGGCAAATCATAAATCAGCAATAAAGAGAATTAAGTCTAACGCTGCGAAGCGTTTGCGCAACCGTTACCAGGCTAAAACTACTCGTAACGCAATTAAGAAATTAAGAGCAACTACTTCAAAAACTGAAGCGCAGCCGCTGTTAACCAAAGTGATTTCGATGCTTGACCGTTTGGCTAAAAAGAATGTAATTCACAAAAACAAGGCTTCGAACAATAAATCAAAGCTGACTAAATTTGTAAACAAGTTACAGTAAGCGTTAAGCTTTGTTATATACAAGAGGGACTTTGCCAAAAGCAAAGTCCTTTTTTGTTTTATGCTGAATTTTAAATAGTTTCAACGCGTGGAAGCTTACGAAACCAAAATCAGTATCAAGGCCTGGGCCGAAGAAGACCGGCCGCGCGAAAAGCTTAACGCGCAGGGCCGCCGTGCTTTAAGCGATGCTGAACTGATTGCCATCCTGATTGGCTCCGGCAGCCGTACCGAGTCGGCTGTGGAGCTAAGCAAACGTATTTTGCACTATTATGATAATGACTTAAACCGGCTGGGTATGGTTTCAGTAGCCGAACTATCCAAGTTTAAAGGTATCGGCGAAGCCAAGGCCATATCCATCATCGCTGCGCTGGAATTAGGCCGGAGGCGGGATGAAACAGAAACCAAAGCGCCCGAAATCATCCAGGGCAGCCGCAGTGCTTACCAGGCTTTGCGCCGGCACCTGGTCGACCTGAACCATGAGGAGTTTTGGATATTACTGCTGGGCCGCAACTGCAAGGTGCTTTCAAAAGAACTCATCAGCAAAGGCGGCTTATCGGGTACGGTGGCCGACCCTAAAATTATCTTTCATGTGGCGTTGCAGCATCAGGCTTCCTCTATTATTCTGGCCCATAATCATCCATCCGGTAACCTGAAACCCAGTCAGCAGGATATTGACCTTACTAAGAAGATATTCAATGCCGGCCGTATTCTGGATATCGGCGTATTAGACCACATCATTGTAGCCGGGCAAAGCTATTTCAGCTTTGGTGATGAGGGGTTATTGTAAGGGTTTAACGATGCAACAAACATTTCTGCGATACCTTGGTGGCTTTAACTAATAATCCGCCAGCACCACGATTTTATTTGCCAGCGGCGCAATACGTTCGCGCCCATTGAGGAAACCCAGTCCTACTACAAAAGTAAACCCGGCTATTGTGCCGCCCATTTCCTCAATCAGTTCGCTGGCAGCAGTTACCGTACCCCCGGTTGCCAGCAAATCATCGTGAATCAGAATGTGATCGCCGGGCGTAAAAGCATCGGTGTGCAATTCAATAGTAGCGGTACCATATTCCAGTTCATATACCTTTTGCTTTACTGTGTGTGGTAGCTTTCCCGCTTTGCGTACAGGTATAAAAGGCACACTCAATCGCCCTGCTAACGAAAGACCAAACAAAAACCCTCGGCTTTCTATGCCGGCCACAGCATCAATGCGGGTGCTTTGTAACTGTTCCACAAAAGCATTAAGAACGTTTTCACACAATACAGGATCTTTCAGGATGGGTGTAATATCTTTAAATACAACGCCCTGTTTTGGAAAATCCGGAATGTCACGAATGGCGGCTTTAATCTGATCAGCTATCATCTGAAAATGAGGTATGGCGCAAGTTTACGTAAAATTTGCACGTTCAATATCACCACGTTTTTCATTTCGGCCAAATTTTCATAATCACCATGTTCTTTGCGGTACATAATAATGGCGTTTGCCTGTTTAAAATTGAGATAGGGGTTATTCTTTAAACCCTCAAAGTCAACGGTATTAATATGTATTTTTTTCAGTCGGCGTGCATCTACTGTAAATTCACTTTGCAGCTCCTCATATTTTCCATCATCGATGCCAAATACTTCTTTTAATTGCTCCTTACGGTAGAAGCCGCCCAGCCGTTCGCGGTAGTGTACAATGCGCATGGCAAACGCCGGACCTATGCCCCTTACTTTCGTCAGCGCAGCAGAATCTGCAGTATTCAATTCCACAATTACAAAAGGTTTGCCGTGGTGGACAGCTGAACTGTCGGGCAGGTCCAGGTGAGGTTTCAGCCGGGCGTAATCATCAGCAGTAATGGCATGCATCTTTTTGACATCCTCCCGGGTGTAAAATTTACCGCCTCCAGCTTCATAGCGCTGTATGGTAGCAACTTGCTTATCGCTCAACCCCAGTTTGTGCCATTGGTCGGCCGGCAAGTGATTAGGATTGAATTTAGTAAGCTTTGCGCGCCCGGAAGTATCACTATTTTCCGGTTCATCGGTATCAGTGAGTGCATGTGCGGCTTTCAGTTGGGCAATTGCCCGGTTAAAATCTTTTTCATCTATTGTCTTATCTTTGTGCACCCTTATATAAACATAAGGAGCCAGCAATACCAAGGCAATCAGAATGACCAATATTATCATACCATTCCACTCCCGTTTAGTGATGGAAAGGTAATTTTTTAGCCGCGATTTGAATTGTGAAGGCATTAGTGCCCTAAATATAGCAGATTTACTTATTTTTATTAGCAATTGGATACGGATTGATGAGCAAGATTATTACCACTGATGAATTTGCAAAGGCGATAAAACTGGACCGGCTGAAAATGCCCGGCCTGGCGGCCTTGCTGATGGAAATCATGAAAATCAACCAAATTAATAAAGTGTTTGAACAAGCCCATGCCAGCCAGGGTATGGATTTTGTAGACGCCGTGTTAAAAGAAATAGGGGTTGAAATTGATTTTGACGAAAGCGAATTAAAAAATCTTCCTGTCACCGGCAGCTTTGTGGCCATAGCTAACCACCCCTATGGCGGTATTGAGGGATTGGTGCTGCTTAAAATACTGTGTATGGTAAGGCCTGAGGCTAAGCTGATGGCCAATTTTATACTGAAAAAGATTCCTAACTTAAGTGACTACTTTATTGCCGTAAACCCGTTTGAAAATATTGAGCATTCATCCAGCATCAGTGGCATTAAAGCTACGCTTGAATTGCTGGCTTCGGGTACGCCCATCGGTATATTTCCTGCGGGTGAGGTATCTACCTACCAGTTAGACAAGCAGCAGGTGACCGACCGGTTATGGCATCCTGTGGTGGGTAAAATTATTGCCAAGGCTAAAGTGCCGGTGGTACCCGTTTATTTTCATGGCAACAATGGCATATTGTTTAATTTACTGAGCCTGATTCATCCTACGTTGCGTACCGCCCGGCTACCCTCTGAATTTGTGAACAAACAGGGACATGTAATTAAGCTACGCATCGGTAAGCCGATACAGATAAAAGATATTCCGGACAGTAATAACCCACCCAAACTGCTCAACTTTTTGCGCGCCAAAACTTATGCCTTAGGCACCGGGCTTGAAGACCATAAACGAATTTTTAATCCGCGCGATCTTTTCAAAATCAACAAAACGCCAAAACCGATAGCTGCGGAAACGCCGGTTATTATATTGGAAAGGGAGATTGCTGCGCTGAACCCGGCTTACAAAATATGGGTGGAGAAGAATTACGAAGTTTATATCACACCTACATCAAGCATACCCAACTTAATAAATGAAATTGGCCGTCTGCGTGAGATTACCTTCCGGGAGGTAGGAGAGGGCACCAATAAAGCCTCTGATTTAGACGAGTATGATATTTACTATCATCACTTGTTTATATGGGACACCGAGGCCAAACTATTGGTGGGCGCTTATCGTATCGGCCTGGGCGATGAGATTTTTTACAGCATGGGCAAGAGCGGCTTTTATACCGCTATGCTGTTTAAAATTAAATCGCAGTTTACCGATGTGCTGAAAAGCAGTTTGGAACTGGGCCGCTCGTGGGTTCGTCGCGAATACCAGCAGAAGCCACTGCCGTTGTTTTTACTTTGGAAAGGCATTTTAAAGTATTTGCTCGATAACCCGCGCTATCGCTACCTTATCGGGCCGGTAAGCATCAGCAACACGTTTTCTAATTTCTCTAAATCGCTGATTGTGGATTACATCACCCGGCACCATTTTGATCATGAAATGGCACAATGGGTAAAGCCGCGAAAAGATTTTAAAGTCGATTTCAATAGTATTGACACCGACTTGCTGATGTCGGGCGAGGATAGTTTGAAAGGACTGGACAACCTGATTTCGGAAATTGAAACCCGCAACATGAAGCTTCCGGTGTTGCTGCGCCAGTATATTGCCCTCAATGGTAAAATCATCTGCTTCAATATTGATCCCAAATTTGCCGACTGCCTGGACGGCTTCCTGGTGCTGGATTTAAAGAAAGTACCCAAAGATATGCTGATGAAACTGGGGAAGAATTTGTAAGGTGCCCTTACTTCTTATGTCATTTCGAACTATAGTGAGAAATCTTCTGAAGTATACATATCTACAGTATAAGATTTCTCACTATCGTTCGAAA
>CAXTCH010000172.1:0-7349 GCA_964241945.1 uncultured Mucilaginibacter sp. | reverse complement strand
AGGTTTATTCTGATGCGGCATTACCATGCCCGTGATAACGAAGTCGGCATCGGCAGAGATACAAAAACCTTCCTTATCATAAAAATAGCGGAACCTGCGGTTGCCTAAAGCGCCGGCAAAGGTCATTTCAGACAACCCCTCGGGCAATGGCATTACTGCAGCCACCGGGTGCGAAGGAGGCCCGCCGACAAAAATGCTCACTTTTAGCGGCTGCCCTAAAGCATTTGCCTTAGTTTGATGCACGCCGATTCCACGGTGCAATTGATAGTGCAACCCAATTTCCTGGTTTTGTACATATGCATTACCGCCCAATTGAATACGATACATACCCAAATTAGCATTCATAATGCCGGGCTTGTCCGCATCTTCGGTATATACCTGCGGCATGGTGACAAACGGGCCGCCGTCCATCGGCCAGTTCACAATTTGCGGCAACTCACTGATAGGACAGCGGCCAAAACTGATGGGAGCGTTTCTTCCTACCCGCATGGGTAAGGCAGCCAGTGCCGTTAAGGCTACGTTAGCATAGGTAAAGGGGTGCTTTATCGCTTTTACCGGATCATTCTTGAGCTCAACCAGCGTCTTGATTTTTTCGAGCGTATCCCTGAAAATAAATTCCGAACGTTTAAGCGTACCAAATAAATTAGATACTGCCGGAAATTTGCTGCCTTTAACATTTTCAAATAAAACAGCAGGCCCGGCATGATCAAACACCCGCAGGTGAATAGCCGCCATTTCGAGGTAAGGGTCTACCTCCCGTTTTATTCGTATCAGGTGTCCGTTTTTCTCTAAATCTGTTAAGCAAGCCTGCAAACTTTTGTATCCCATGCACCGGTATTATTAAACCGTCAAAGCTACTCAAAAATAGGGCAAGTCTTTTTATTTTAACTTAACGTAAACTTATTTAACCATCAAATGTGGTATATTAATAGAATCATATTTATGGAAGCGCAAGACACAAAATTAGGCACCGAAAAACAGTTTTCAGTTCCTGTAGAACAATTATACCAGGCTTGGATTACCCCCGAAGATTTAAAGCAATGGTGGCATCCGTCAGAAAACAAATTAACCACCGTTGAGCTGAATGTACAGGTTGGCGGCCAGTTTAAATATGAATTTGAAGCCAAAGAAGGCCAGACATCATTAGTGATTACCGGCGAGTATAAAGAGGTTATCCCTAACCAAAAACTGGTATATACCTGGAACTGGGACGTGAACAATGACCATGTAAAGAAAAGCGACCATCAGCTCACCATTGAGTTTCAATCGGCAGGCGAAGGCAGCCGCATCCATGTAACTCAGGACAATTATCAAAATAGTGAATCAGTTACCCCGCACGAAGAAGGTTGGGAAAAGGCATTGAATGATTTGGAAAATTATCTGAATAAGTAATTTTATTCTCTTTTAGGTTAAACCTGCAAAATTTTCGTTAGTCTAACTTGAAACTATCTGTAAAAGCCGGAAGTCTGCCGGCTTTTTTAATGTTCAAACTTTTATTTTTGTAGACTATTTTTGCAAGCACGATGAGTGGAAGAAAGATTTTAATTGCGGATGACGATCCCGGTATTGTGGACGTACTACGCCTGATGCTGGAGCTGGAAGATTACGACGTTATACATACCTATACCGGTGATATATTATTAAATTTAATTGATGACGTGCCTGATTTAATTTTACTCGATATTAATTTAGGTAGGTATGACGGGCGCGATTTGTGCCGGGCCTTAAAAGATGCTCCTGAAACCAAAAATATTCCTGTGCTGATGATTTCGGCCAACTACAACATCGGCACCTCTGCCAAAGATTCGGGCGCTGATGACTTTGTGGCCAAACCCTTTGATATGGATGTGTTGCTGAGTAAAGTTGCCGGACTGCTACGCCAGCAGGCCGCCTAACGGGATAACGAAATTTATTACATATCTGATAAAAAGCTGCTCGTTGAGCAGCTTTTTATTTATACCTTAAATTTTTACCTTGTGAGAATATTTATGGCTTGCTGCAACGCAGCTTAACTACCCACGTCCTTTTCACCATGAAAAACGCTTTTTATCTGCCCTTACTGGCAATTTCAATCCTGTCCGTTTCCTGCCATCAGGACGATTCTTCACGCAATGGTGAGTCTCGCTTATTCACAGCGGACAATCCCTTTTATGCGGTTAGCAAACTGCCATTGCAGGCCCCGGCTTTTGACAAAATAAAAGACCGCGATTTTAAGCCGGCAATGGAAGAAGGAATGAAACAGCAGCAGGCTGAAGTTGCAGCTATCGCCAATAGTACCGAAGCGCCTACTTTCGGCAATACATTAGTGGCGCTCCAAAAAAGCGGGCGGTTGCTTGACCGCGTCAATAACGTATTCAACCTGTTGTCCAGCGCAAACACAAATCCTACCCTGCAAAAAGTGCAGGAAGAAGAAGCGCCAAAACTGGCCGCTAATCAGGATGCTATTTACCTCAATACCCAATTGTTTAATCGGATACAGGCAATTTATGAAAAGCGAAACGCGCTGCAACTTGACCCGGAATCTGCATTCCTGTTGGCGTATACTTACAAAGAATTTGAACTGGCGGGCGCCAATTTATCCAACCGGGCTAAAGACACTTTGAAGCAGTACAACCAGGAAGAGGCAAGTCTGAGTGCCAAATTCAGCAATAAAGTACTGGCTGCCAATAAAGCAGGGGCACTGGTAGTAAGCCGCAAGGAAGAGTTAGCCGGCCTGTCGGATAATGAGCTACAATCTGCAGCTGATAACGCAAAGGCTGCCGGGCAAAACGATAAGTGGCTTATTCCGTTGCAAAATACCACACAGCAGCCTACGTTGCAATTGCTGAGTAATCGCGCCACCAGGCAAAAATTATTTGAAGCCTCTTACCTGCGTACCGAAAGGGGGGACGCCAACGATACCCGCAGTATTATTGAACGCATTGCACAAATACGTGCAGCCAAAGCGAAACTATTGGGATTTAAAAGCTACGCAGATTGGAAGCTGCGCGACCAGATGGCTCAAACGCCTGAAGCTGTTGAACAATTTTTGGCCAGGCTGATTCCGGCTGCTACCGCCAAGGCCCGCACAGAAGCGGCCGACATACAAGCTGTAATTGACCGTCAAAAAGGCGGATTTAAGTTGCAGCCCTGGGATTGGAATTATTACGCTGAACAAGTACGTGAAGCCAAATATGACTTAGACGAAAAGCAAGCCAAACCCTATTTTGAACTCAATAAAGTATTGGTTGACGGTGTGTTTTACGCAGCTAATCAGCTTTATGGCTTAACTTTTAAAGAACGCAAAGACCTGCCCGTTTATCAGCCGGATGTTCGTGTGTTTGATGTTTTTGATAAAGACGGCAGTCAGCTTGGCTTATTCTATTGCGATTACTTTAAACGCGACAATAAAAATGGCGGCGCCTGGATGAACAACCTGGTTGGACAGTCAAAACTGCTGGGCACTAAACCGGTGATTTACAACGTATGCAACTTTACTAAGCCGAGTTCCGGCCAGCCGGCGCTAATCAGTTACGAAGATGTCAAAACCATGTTCCATGAATTTGGTCACGGTCTGCATGGCTTATTTGCTAACGAGCGTTATCCGTCATTAGCCAGTCCGAACACGGCAAGAGATTTTGTTGAATTTCCTTCTCAGTTTAACGAGCATTGGGCATTAGACCCTAAAATATTTGCACACTATGCCGTACATTATCAAACCGGTGCGCCAATGCCTCAGGCGTTGGTAGACAAGATAAAAAAAGCCGGTACCTTTAACCAGGGCTATGCTTTAACTGAAGCATTGGCCTGCGATGTATTGGATATGCAGTGGCATACCTTATCTTCAAACGCTCCGAAGCAGAAAGCTGATCAATTCGAAGCAGTAGCCCTAAAAAAAGGCGGCTTCGACGCTTCGCTGGTTCCGCCGCGTTATCGCTCAAGTTATTTTTTGCATATCTGGCTTAATGGGTATGCGGCCGGTTACTATGCCTATGCCTGGACGGAGATGCTGGATGATGATGCCTTTGCCTGGTTTCAGGAGCATGGCGGACTGACCCGTGAAAACGGACAGCGTTTTCGTGACCTGATTTTATCGCGCGGAAACACAGAAGACCTGGCACAGATGTTTCGCAGCTTTCGTGGCCACAGCCCTGATATTCATCCAATGCTGGTGAGTCGCGGGCTTGTTGGGAAATAATTCTTTAAGTGGTAAGGCCTACTCTTCACGGTCACTTTGGTCTACATTAGCCTGTTTTAATTGTTGACTTAACTTGCTGCGGCCGGCAAACAGCATGTAAAAAAGCACAGCCAATATAATAATAGCAAAACTGATATAGCCGTTTATAAAGCTAAAGATAGCCGCCACTATATAACATATCGGCCCGACAATGGCTATCCGTTTGGCTGAACGGTACGTTTGGCTGGTTAAGGTACGGTCTTTTAAATCGTTGTTACGCAATAGGTATTCCAGTATGATAAAGTGCATAATACTGATGATCAGCAGCGTAGCTGTATAACATATAATAGATACCGGCAATAAAGGATTTTGTGTAACCAAGGCTGCCGGGAAAGGAATGAGCGCAATAAACATCAGGTAGATAATATTCAGCCACAGCAGCGTATTATCTACCACCTTCACAAAACTAAAAATGCGGTGATGCGCAATCCAGTAAGACCCGATTACTAAAAAGCTGAAAGCAAAAGTAGCCAGATTGGGCGCCACGTGCAGCAATACATGGCTCAACTGATGGGCGGTCTCCCTCTCGGCATTAGGAAGCTTTACGTTCAAGATTAAAAGAGTTACAGCAATAGCAAATATATTATCTGAAAAAGCCTCTAAACGGGTTTTGTTCATGAATTTTGTATCAATGAAAATCCGGCGCTGCAACTCATTGATATACAGCGCCAAATTTATAACCTCATAAGATACACAAAGGTTTACTTTATTTTGGCCGCCATCTGGTCGTACAAACGCATAACATCGTCTTTTTCGAACAGTTCCGTGCCGGGGTTCATAGTGGCGGCGCTGCCGCAGGCTATGCCCAAACGTACCATTTGCCGTAAATCCAGATTCCTTTCGCAGCCGTAAACAATACCGGCTACCATGCTGTCTCCCGCCCCTACCGTGCTAAGCTTGGGCACTACAGGCGCTTCAATAAATTCACTGAAATTTTTGGTGGCTACGTAAGCGCCCTTTTCACCCAGTGACACCACAATGGTTTCACATTTATCACGGCCAATAATTTCTTTAGCAGCGGCAGCTATTGCCCTCTCATCTTTTACATCAATACCGGTGAGCATGCTGAGTTCACTTTGATTAGGTTTCAGCAAATAGATTCCGCCTTCTTCCACCGCATTTTTCAATGCCCGCGCCGAGGTATCTACCACCAGTTTGGCGCCGTCCTGCTTGGCAATGCGGGCCACTTTGGCAACAAAGTCGTCGCCCACGCCCGGCGGCATGGCCCCGCTTATCACAATAAATTTAGGCTTGGGAGTTAAATTACGTATAGCGCTCAATATTTCCCGCTCTTCTTTTTGGTGCAAAGCTACCGCCGGCATACCAAAGCGGTATTGCTCGCTGCTGGCGCGGTCTACCACAATCAAGTTCTGGCGGGTAAGGTTTTCGGTAGGTATGGATTGAAAGGTGATATGCTCGTGCTTCAGCAAATTTTCCAGCATCTGCCCGGTTAGGCCGCCCGACGGAAAGATAGCGACCGAGTTGACGTTAAGCCGCTTAAGTGCCCGAGATACATTGATGCCACCGCCGCCGGGCTCGTATCTGGCCGGCTCACAAGCTAATTTCTGATCGGGAACCATTTTATCAACCGATGTGCTTTTATCGATTGTCGGGCTAAGCGTTATAGTGACGATGTGTTTCATGCAGATTTATGCCAGGTCGATTTCTTTGGCTAAATATACATCTTGTATTGTATTTAAAAACTCCACCCCTTCAGCAAATGGCCGCTGAAATGCGCGGCGGCCCAAAATTAATCCGGTTCCTCCCGCTCTTTTGTTAATTACTGCATTGGCAACTGAATCGGCCAGATCACCGGCGCCTTTTGATTCGCCGCCTGAATTAATTAAACCGGCCCTGCCCATATAGCAGTTGGCCAGCTGATAGCGGCACATATCAATAGGATGATCGGTAGTTAATTCTGTATACATCAGCGGATCGCTTTTAGAAAAACCAATGGTGGTAAATCCGCCATTTTCTTCAGGCATTTTTTGCTTTATTAAATCGGCCTGTATGGTAACCCCGATGTGATTGGCCTGCCCCGTAATGTCGGCAGCCGTTTCGTAATTCACGCCGTCCTTTTTAAAATCGTTGTTACGGGTATAACACCAAAGCACAGTGGGCATGCCTAATTCATGTGCTCGCTCAAAGGCCTTAGCTACTTCTACAATTTGCTTATCCGATTGCTCAGATCCAAAATAAATAGTAGCGCCAATAGCAGCCGCACCTAAATTCCAGGCATCATCCACTGATCCGAACATAATCTGATCGTACTTGGTGGGGTAAGTCAACAATTCATTATGATTGATTTTTACAATAAAGGGGATCTTATGCGCATACTTGCGCGACATCATGGCCAAATTACCAAATGTAGTCGCCACGGCATTTGACCCGCCCTCCATCGCCAGCCTGATGATATTTTCGGGGTCAAAGTACATCGGATTTTTGGCGAACGATGCACCGGCCGTGTGTTCAATTCCCTGGTCAACCGGCAAAATTGACAAATAACCGGTACCTGCTAAACGCCCGTGATTGCGAATAGCGGCCAAATTACGCAGTACCTGCGGATTGCGATTGGTACCGGCAAACACTTTGTCAATAAAATCAGGTGCGGGGGTATGCAGTAACTCTTTTGATATTTTGGCGCTTTTATGCTGCAGTAAATCATCTGCCTTGCTGCCTAATAATTCCAGTATTTTTTGAAAAGCCATAATTCAAGTGGGGTATAAATCAAATTTAAAACACCAAATACCGGCTATTGTTGAAAAAATAATGTTACCCATCCCGCTGTTCAGCGTGTTATTTTGATAGCAATACCCCGGCACAGCTGCCATCAAAATAAATCATGCTGATGTCTTGTGTTAAAACGGACAAGTTAAAACCGCGCAGCAAAAAAGTTATTAGTACTTTAGCGCGCCAACGCTAGGTTTATGTCGGTACTGCTACTTACCATAATTATTTTGTTCGGAGCTTATGCAGCCGGGTTACTGGGTTCACTTACCGGCCTGGGTGGCGGCGTGGTCATTATCCCTTTACTTACCTTACTGCTGCACGTAAACATCCACTATGCCATCGGCGCTTCGCTGGTTTCCGTTATTGCTACCTCTTCGGGCTCGGCGGCCGCCTATGTGAAAGA
>CAXTCH010000171.1:2889-7352 GCA_964241945.1 uncultured Mucilaginibacter sp. | reverse complement strand
CTAAAAACCGAAGAACTGAATTTAAAGTTATAGCTAAATAAAAGAGGCCGGTAAAAACTACCGGCCTCTTTTATTATATGGATAAATATTAATTTCCCAGTTCAGATAAAAATTTGATACGCATTAGCTGCACTTCTTCGCGGGTATAATCGCCGGGGCCTAATTCCTGCAAGGCATGATCGATTGAATCGACTTCAGCAGCTCTGAAATAATCAAATACTTCATCCTGCTTATCTTCATCTATCACCTCATCAATGTAATAATTCAGATTCAGTTTAGTGCCCGAGTGTACAATCGATTCCACTTCACGCAGTATTTCTTCATAAGTCAATCCTTTAGACGAAGCAATGTCTTCTAAATCTAAATGACGATCGATATTTTGAATAATGTAAACCTTTAAAGCAGATTTATTAGCGGCGCTTTTAATCACCATATCCACCGGACGATCTATATCGTTATCCTCAACGTATTTCTTAATCAGCTCAATAAAAGGTGCGCCGAATTTAGCTGCCTTCCCTGCACCTACTCCCGAAATTTGTTTCAGCTCATCAGTGCTTACCGGATAATGCGTACACATTTCCTCTAATGACGGATCCTGAAAAATGACGAATGGCGGCAGGTTTTTCTGCTTGGCCATCTTCTTGCGTAAGTCCTTCAGCATTTGCAGCAGCTGCGCATCCAAAGCGCCTCCGCCGTGTTTAGGCCCGTCTTCACTGTCTTCATCATCAGCAGCCTCAACCGGTGTGTTCAGTACAAGGCGGATGCTGTAAGGATTTTCCAAGAAGTCATGACCCTTTTCTGTCAGCCGCAATAAACCGTAATGGTCAATATCTTTGAACAGGAAATTATCCAGCAGTGCCTGGCGCAATACGGATTTCCAAAGGTTTTCGCCTTCTTCTTTGCCGGAGCCGAATACATCGAGTAAATGATGCTCATAGTGGTGCACTTGCGGGTTATCCTGGCCCATCAATACACTAATCACATGGTGATCATCAAACTTCTCACCTAATTGTTTAATTAAGCTGAGCGCCTGGTGCAATTGTGCCTCGCCATCAAAATGAGGTTTTGGGTTAGCGCAATTATCGCACATACAATTGCAATTGCCTTCGTTGAAGTTTTCACCAAAATAATGCAGGATCTGTTTGCGACGGCAAACGGATGATTCCGCATAGTCAATTACTTCCTTCAGTATTTGAGTACCGATTTCACGTTCCGAAACCGGCTTGTCTTTCATAAACTTTTGCAGCTTGTCGATGTCCTTTTGCGAGTAAAAAGATACGCAAATGCCTTCGCCGCCATCACGACCGGCACGACCGGTCTCCTGGTAGTAACCCTCCATGCTTTTTGGCACATCATGGTGAATTACATAACGCACATCCGGTTTATCAATGCCCATACCGAAAGCAATAGTAGCTACTATCACTTCCACATCTTCCATCAGGAATTTGTCTTGCGTATCGGCTCTTACCTTCGCATCCAAACCGGCATGGTAAGGCAAAGCCTTAATTCCGTTTAAGTTAAGCGCTTCAGCAACTTCCTCTACTTTTTTACGGCTCAGGCAATAGATAATACCTGACTTACCTGCATTTTGCTTAACAAACTTTACGATTTCCTTAAGTACGTTGCGCTTGGCCCGTACTTCATAAAATAAATTGGAGCGGTTAAATGACGATTTATATATCGTAGCATTGTTCATCTGCAGGTTCTTCTGGATATCCTGCTGAACTTTCGGCGTAGCGGTTGCGGTTAATGCGATGATCGGAATATTTTCACCGATGTTGCTGATGACCTGACGGATTTTACGGTATTCAGGACGAAAATCATGGCCCCACTCCGAGATACAATGCGCCTCATCAACCGCAACAAAAGAAACTTGATTCAGGCGCAGGAAATCAATATTATCTTGTTTGGTTAATGACTCGGGGGCAACATATAACAGTTTAGTTTTTCCGTTTAAAACATCTTCCTTTACTTTCGCAGCTTCTGATTTGGTAAGGGATGAATTCAAAAAATGGGCAATGCTTTCTGTGCCACCAAATGCCCGCAACTGATCTACCTGGTTTTTCATCAGGGCAATCAGCGGGGAAATGACAATAGCGGTGCCTTCGCTCATTAATGCCGGCAGCTGGTAGCACATAGATTTGCCACCACCTGTAGGCATAATTACAAAAGTATCGCGGCCTGCAAGTATATTTGTTATAATCGCTTCCTGTTCACCTTTAAAATTATCGAATCCGAAAAAATTTTGAAGATTATCAAAAAGAGACTTCTTAGTTTCAATCATTTCCTGCGTGTTTCTTAGCTGTAAATAAAAATTCAAAATAACAATTTTTTTTATATAAACACTGGCTTAACATTAAAATATTGAATAAAAATGATTTTTCATTGAAAACATTTTGTTGATTTGTTTTATTAAAAGCAGCGTTACCTAAAACTGCAAAACCATCGGTTTTAGTATCCTGTATTCAAAAACATATTCCCTATGTTTACTCAATACTTTTTTTACACGTACTTATGAATAACAATTATTACGCTATTATTATGGCGGGCGGTGTAGGAAGCCGTTTCTGGCCCATCAGCCGCACTTCTTATCCTAAGCAATTTATCGACATTTTAGGTACCGGTAAAACCCTCATTCAAAATACTTACGACCGTTTTCTGAATATCTGCCCCAAAGAAAACATTTATGTAGTTACCAACGAGAACTATACAGAACTGGTAAAACAACAACTGCCGGAAATGACAGATCAACAAATATTGACTGAGCCTGTTATGCGTAATACTGCACCCTGCGTGGCTTACGGTTCATTCAAAATTGAAAGTCTTGACCCTGATGCCGTGATTGTTGTAGCACCCTCTGATCACCTTATACTGGATGAGAGCGCTTTTGTTACAGCAATTGAAAAATCACTGACCACTGCTGCCGAAAATGATTGCCTGATTACGCTGGGTATCAAACCCTCAAGGCCTGATACCGGGTACGGTTATATTCAATACACCGATGAAGTAATTAACAAGGATTTTCATAAAGTAAAAACGTTTACTGAGAAACCTACCCTTGATCTGGCCCGTACTTTTATGCAGAGCGGCGACTTTTTGTGGAATGCAGGGATCTTTGTTTGGTCGGCAAAAAATATTGTAAATGCTTTTGGTTCTCATTTACCGGATATGCACGAGATATTTGCCGAGGCCCGTACCATTTATAACACCGACAGTGAAAAAACACACATACATAAAGCTTATCAGCGCTGTACCAATATTTCTATAGATTACGGAATTATGGAGAAGGCAGAAAATGTATATGTACTTCCTTCAGAATTTGGCTGGTCGGATTTAGGCACCTGGGCGTCCATTTATCAGCTGGCGGAGAAGGATTATGTGGGTAATGCCGTAATTCCGGCCGAAAAGGTGATTATGTACGATTCATCTAACTGCATGGTTAATGTGCCGTCGGATAAACTGGTGGTCCTGTCAGGACTTCATGACTATATCGTAGTGGAATCAAACAACACCTTGTTGATCTGTCCCCGCGACCAGGAGCAGCAGGTGAAGCAGGTAGTGGCTGACGTAAAGCAAAAGTTCGGAGTGAAATATATTTAAGCTGAATAGCCATTAAATGCAAAAGCCATTAATGAACGAAAGCTTGTCTTCGTTTATTAATGGCTTTTCTGTAATCGGTATTATCAAAATGTATCAAGCCGAAACTCTCTGACGAATGGCTTCATAAATAATTACGCCGGCTGATACTGATACATTTAATGATTCAATGGTGCCTTGCATCGGAATTTTTGCCAGGTGGTCGGCAATACGGATAATATCGTTACGAATACCTTCATCTTCAGAACCCATTACAATAGCGGTAGGTACGGTATAGTCAGGCTTGTAAATAGTATCGTTGGTTTTTTCGGTGCAGCATACTACCTGCAAACCCGACTCCTGTAAAAAGCGGATGGTTTGTACCAGATGATCGTGCCGGCAAACCGGGATTTTGTATAACGCCCCGGCGGAAGTTTTAATAGCGTCGGCATTAATTTGTGCCGAACCTTTAGTGGGTATTACTATGGCATGTATACCTGCGCACTCGGCCGTACGGGCAATAGCCCCCATATTACGCACATCGGTTACGCCATCTAACACCAGGATAAAAGGCGTCTCTCCTTTTTCAAAAATTTCGGGAATGATGTTTTCTATGCGTTGATAGATGATCGACGAAATGAAAGCCACCGCTCCCTGATGATTTTTAAGCGTCAGGCGGTTCAGCTTTTCTACCGGGACATATTGAGCCGAAATTTGATGCTCGGTTAAAACAGTTTTTAATTCCTGTAACAAACTACCGCCCAGGCCGCGCTGCAGGTAAAGAGTTTCAATTTCTTTGCCGGAGGCAATAGCTTCAATAACAGCCCTGATGCCAAACACCATTTGATTATTGCTTTCTTTACGCGGCCTGAAATTTATGGACATAT
>CAXTCH010000171.1:0-2789 GCA_964241945.1 uncultured Mucilaginibacter sp. | reverse complement strand
CCTGAAATTTATGGACATATGTAATTACGTTTGAACAATGCAAAAGTAGGCTTTATTGACGGTATCACCTTTACCCTAACACGGCTTGATTATATAAAAATCAAAGTTATTCACATTCATTGCATCTTAGTGCAATTTACTAACTATCAACTATTTATGTATATTATTAACAAGTTATCCACATTAGGTGTGGATAACTTAAGTACTTGGTTAGGAGTTAATCACACTGCAGTCTGCAATATGCGCTGGGTCTACTTCAAACTCACTTTTATTTTTAGTTACTTTTGTTGTGTATGATTTTCGAAGGCGACAATAACAGCAAAACCAATACCGGCAGTGAGCGCAGAACCAAAAATTTTGCGAACCTCAATAGTACCCTGGGTAAATTACCGCCCCAGGCCCGCGATTTGGAAGAAGCTGTTTTGGGCGCCCTGATGCTGGAAAAGGATGCTTTATCTTCTGTTGTTGATGTATTGAAGCCGGAGGTGTTTTATGTAGAAAGTCATCAAAAGATTTTTCAAGCTATTCGTACACTGTTCGAGCGCACCTCCCCGGTGGATATTCTTACCGTGACTGCTCAATTACGCCAGCAAGGCGAACTGGAAATGGTGGGTGGCGCCTATTACATTACCGAACTCACCAACCGCGTAGCTTCAGCTGCTAATATCGAGTATCATGCCCGTATCATCATTCAAAAATACATTCAGCGTGAGTTGATTCGTATATCTACAGATACGATCAATATCGCTTACGAAGATACCACTGACGTACTCGATTTGCTCGACAAAGCCGAAAAGGGACTATTCGATATTGCCCAAAATAACTTGCGCCGCGATTCACGCAAAATGGATGATATCCTGCATGAATCACTAAAGGAACTGGAAGAACTCCGTAAAAAGACAGACGGGCTAACCGGCATCGGGTCTGGCTTTACTGAACTGGACCGCATGACTTCAGGCTGGCAGAAATCCGATTTGGTGATTATCGCTGCTCGCCCCGCGATGGGTAAAACGGCTTTTGTATTAAGCTGCGCCCGTAACGCTGCG
The DNA here is from genome assembly GCA_964241945.1 of uncultured Mucilaginibacter sp. Classification (GTDB taxonomy): domain Bacteria; phylum Bacteroidota; class Bacteroidia; order Sphingobacteriales; family Sphingobacteriaceae; genus Mucilaginibacter. Next base: position 1,743 of record CAXTCH010000171.1, on the reverse strand, counting down.
GTTGATTTTAATAAACCGGTGGTCGTGTTTTCGCTTGAAATGTCGTCCGTGCAATTAGTAAATCGTTTAATTTCGGGCGAAGCTGAAATTGAGCAGGAAAAGATACGTAAAGGTAAGATGGAGGAATGGGAGTGGCAGCAAATCCACTCCAAAATCGGCCGTCTGGAGCAAGCGCCCTTAATTATTGACGACACACCAGCTTTAAATATTTTTGAGTTTCGGGCAAAATGCCGCCGGTTAAAATCGCAGTATGATATTCAAATGGTAATCATCGATTATCTGCAATTAATGCAAGGCAAAACAGATGGTAAAAACGGTAACCGCGAACAGGAAATCGGTATGAGCTCCCGCTCCCTAAAAACGGTAGCCAAAGAGTTGAATGTACCAGTTATCGCGCTGTCGCAATTAAGCCGTGCGGTGGAAAATCGTCCGGGCGGCTCAAAAAAACCAATGCTGTCCGACTTACGTGAATCAGGTTCTATCGAGCAGGATGCAGATATGGTATTGTTCCTTTACCGCCCTGAATATTACGGCCTGGAGTTTGACGAGGATAACAACCCTACCCAAGGCGTGGGCGAAGTTATTATCGCTAAACACCGGAACGGCGAAACCGGAACCGTGCGGCTTAAATTTGTAGGCAAGTACGTGAAATTTACCGACCTTGACCAAGGCATGGATAGTTACCTGCCCCCCGGTGGCAATCCGTTTACCGGCATCAACCCTTCTACTGATTTTGAGAAGCCTAACAACATTATTATACGCCCGTCGCGTATGGATGATATGAATGAAGAGCCGCCGTTTTAATTAGGTTTATTTTTAAAAAATAAACCCTAAGGCAATGCCAATCAGAATAATAAAAGGCGTTTTAATTCTGGTAAATTTAAGCAGCAGGAAAGAGCTGAGTATGATACCGTAAGCCATCGGGTTAAATCCGAACGGTTTAACGAGTAAGATCAACGCGGTCACCATAAAACCGACGGCCACTGCGTTAATGCCGCTTAGCGAATTGCGTATTCGGGTTATTTTTTTCAGGTCTTCCCAAAAAGGCACGATAAACAAAATAAGTATTAATCCCGGCATATTCACCCCGATTACGGCTACCAGTGCACCTACAATTTGTCCGCCTACACCATAGCCATTGTCGCCCATGCTCATTCCGCCCAAAAAAGACGTAAAGGCAAAGGTCGGCCCCGGCAGCGCCTGTTGCAAAGCATAGCCCGATAAGAATGCCGACTCGCTTAAGTAATGCTTTACCTCTACAAATTCGGTAAACATAAGGGGCACCAATACCTGTCCGCCACCAAAAATTAAAATGCCGTTGCGATAAAAATTTTCAAATAAACGAATAGGTAAACTAAAGGGCGAAGTGCGGTTAATAACAGCACCCAAGGCAGCGAAGGTGAGCAGGATGCCGATGAAGTAAGCCACCTTGCGTGGGTTTACATTTGAGAAAAGTTTAATTCGCAGCTGGTCTTCCTGCGGCTGAGCTTCCATAGCCGAAGAAATAATGCCCCCCAGCAAAATTAACAATGGGAACGCATAAGGGTTCCGCAATATCAATGTGGCAATTACTGACGAAATTGCCAGCATGCGATTGACCTGGGTATTCAGAAACCTGGTGGCAAAATTGAAGGCCGCATAAGCAACGATACCTACTGCAGCTGGCTTAACGAACGTCAGCACATGCTCTACCCTGCCGCTGGTAGCCAGCATTTTGTAACTGATAGCCGCCATACACATAAT
>CAXTCH010000170.1:0-7362 GCA_964241945.1 uncultured Mucilaginibacter sp. | reverse complement strand
CATTGTGGGCGAATCCGGGTCAGGCAAATCCGTAACCTCGCTGGCGCTGATGCGCTTGCATAATTCCGTCAACACACAAATTACCGGAAGCATATTACTGGATGGTGAAGACCTGCTAAGTTTGACTGAAAAGCAAATGCAGCACATACGCGGCAACCGTATCGCTATGATTTTTCAGGAACCCATGACATCGCTCAACCCGGTGCTCACCTGCGGGTATCAGGTACAGGAAGCGATCCTGATCCATCAGAAAACCTCAAGAAAAGCAGCCCGACAAGCGGTAATCGACTTGTTTAACGAAGTCCAATTGCCCCGGCCGGAAGCATTATTCGACAGCTACCCTAATCAGCTCTCAGGCGGTCAGCGCCAGCGGGTAATGATTGCGATGGCCTTGGCTTGTAATCCGGAAGTTTTGATTGCCGACGAACCCACCACAGCTTTAGATGTTACCGTACAAGAAGCTATCCTACAGCTCCTTATCAGCCTGAAAAACAGCCGCAACATGAGCCTCATTTTTATCTCTCATGATATCGGCGTTATCAGCGAAATAGCTGATCAGGTAATGGTTATGTATAAAGGCGAGTGTATTGAGCAGGGCAGCATGGAGCAGGTGTTGCAACATCCGCAACAGCCGTATACACGTGGCTTGCTGGCCAGCCGTCCCTCGCCTGCCCTGCGCCTCAAAACGCTGCCCACTGTGGCCGACTTTGTCATGAGCGACGGTGCTGAAATAGATTTCAAAGAAGTTATCCGTCATCATGAATATATGGCCGGCGAAGAAGAACAGCGGGTAACGGAGCTTTATCAGCATCAACCGCTATTACAGGTAAACAACCTGTGCACATGGTACCCGGTAAAAAATGGATTTTTCGGAAAGACGTCACAATATATAAAAGCCGTTAATAACGTGAGCTTTGAAGTTTACCCGGGTGAAACCCTGGGACTGGTGGGTGAATCAGGCAGCGGAAAAAGTACTTTGGGCCGAAGCGTCCTGCGCTTAATTGAACCCACCTCGGGCCAGATCACCTATAAAGGCGCTAATTTGCTTCGATTGAAGGCGGCAGAAATGAGAGCCATTCGCCGGCACATGCAACTCATCTTCCAAGACCCGTACTCTTCGCTTAACCCACGTATTACCGTTGGGCAGGCTATTATGGAACCGTTGCAGGTTCATGGATTATACAACAATGATAGTGAGCGAAAAAAGTATGTATTATCTATCTTGGAGCGCGTAAATTTACTGCCCGAGCATTTTAATCGTTATCCTCATGAATTTTCGGGGGGTCAGCGGCAGCGCATTGTGATTGCGCGCGCACTGGCCTTGCAACCGGAGTTTATGGTCTGCGATGAGTCGGTATCTGCCCTGGATGTATCGGTGCAGGCACAGGTGCTGAATTTATTGAAAGAACTGCAGAGTGAATTTAACCTGACTTACATTTTTATTTCACACGATTTATCGGTCATCAGGCATATTTCCGACCGCGTTATGGTGCTTAACCAGGGGCAAATTGAAGAAACAGGCACGCCGGATGATATATTTTTTCGGCCTCAAAAAGCATACACGCAAAAACTTATTGCGGCTATTCCGGGTTATAAAAGCTGATATTTTATTTAGCCCGCTTGCAATTCTATGTTTGCGCCGTATCATTATAAGATAACAGACCCATACCACCTACCCTTTTAAGTAGGTTGCTTACACGCGCTGTCAATGTCAAAAAAAAACAAAACAAATAACCATTTCAAACAAGTACTTACCGGGTTAGTAGTCGGGGTGTTTGAGCAACAGGCCAAAGAGCCGTTGAATTATATACAGATTTCGGCTAAACTAAATATTAAGGACCCTGATGCCCGCGCCATTATTGAAGAAATTCTTAAAGATGAAACAAAAAAAGGAACGCTTAAAGAGGTATCACGTGGCAAATATCAATTAATCGAACTAAAATCCTATGTAGAAGGCCGGGTTGATATGACTACCGACGGCTCTGCCTTCATTGTTACCGACGATGAGCTTGAGAATGACATTTTTGTTGCTCCGCGCAAACTGCGCACGGCACTTAATGGCGACCGGGTAAAGATATATGTGTATGAGAAAAGCAAAGGCAAGCGAAAAGAAGGCGAAGTAATAGAGATTCTGAAGCGAGCCAAAATGGAATTTACTGGTATCGTAAAATTATCAGAACGGTTTGCCTTTTTTGTACCTGACGACCGTAAAATGCTGCATGACATCTTTATTCCACTTAATGACCTCAACGGCGCGCGTAATGGCGTTAAGGCGCTGGCCGAAATTACGGATTGGCCACCCGACGCCAAAAACCCGATAGGCCGTATTAAAAGCGTACTCGGTGTGCAGGGCGAGAACAACACGGAGATGAACGCAATTCTGGCAGAATACGGCTTTCCGCTGCAATTTTCAAAAGAGGTGGAGAACGAAGCTGAAGCCATTCCGGAAGAAATTACAGCCGGAGAAATTGCCGTCCGCCGAGATTTCAGAGACGTAACCACCTTTACTATCGACCCTTATGACGCTAAAGACTTTGACGACGCCTTATCGTTCAAAATCTTAGAAAACGGAAACTTTGAAGTTGGTGTGCATATTGCCGACGTATCGCATTATATTATACCTGATTCTGTATTGGATAAAGAAGCATTTAGCCGGGCAACTTCTGTTTATCTGGTTGATCGGGTAATTCCCATGCTGCCGGAGCGGTTATCCAACGGTTTGTGCTCTTTACGGCCGCACGAAGACAAATTATGCTTTGCTGCGGTTTTTGAACTGGATGCTGAAGCGAACATCATTACCGAATGGTTTGGGCGTACCGTTATTCATTCCGACCGGCGTTTTGCGTATGAGGAGGTGCAGGAGGTAATTGAAACTAATGTAGGCGATTATGCTGCTGAAATTCAGCAACTCAACGAACTGGCCTACAAGTTACGCGCCCGTAAATTTAAAAATGGCGCTATCAGCTTTGAAACTACCGAAGTTAAGTTTAAGCTGGATGAGCAAGGCAAGCCTATTGGCGTATTTGTAAAAGAGCGTAAGGATGCTCATAAACTCATTGAAGATTTTATGCTGCTGGCTAACCGTAAGGTAGCCGAATATGTGAGCAAAAAGGGCAAGGGGAAAAAGAAATACGCCTTTGTATACCGTGCGCATGATGCTCCTAACCCCGAAACTTTAGGCAACTTTGCCCAGTTTGCAGCCCGGTTTGGGTATCGTATCAACATGAAGAGCGACCGGGAGATTGCTAAATCGCTTAACCGGCTGATGGAAGATGTAGAAGGCACCAAAGAGCAAAATGTGCTGACCCATCTGGCTATCCGCTCAATGGCCAAAGCTATTTATACTACGAAGTCAAGCAGTCACTATGGACTGGCGTTCGATCATTATACCCACTTCACCTCTCCCATCCGCCGGTACCCGGATGTGATGGCGCATCGCCTGCTGGCGCATTATTCAAGCGGCGGTGAATCGGTTAATGCGGAGCACTATGAGGCCATGAGCAAGCATTGCTCAGAAATGGAAAAAAAGGCGGCGGACGCTGAACGTGCTTCAGTAAAATATAAGCAGGCCGAATACCTGCAGGATCATATCGGATCTGTTTACAGCGGCGTTATATCCGGTGTAACCGAATGGGGCATGTACGTTCAAATTATCGAGAACAACTGCGAGGGAATGGTGCGCCTGCGCGATATTTCTGATGACTTCTATACCCTTGATGAAAAGAATTATGCCATCATCGGCCAGCGAAAAAAGAAAGTATATCAATTAGGCGATGAAGTTCGCATCAAAGTAAAAAACGTAGATTTGACTAAAAAGCAGATAGATTTTTCCTTAGTACAAGACTAAACGGCAAAACGTGTTCTGCTCCTGTTTATGAATACTGTAAAAAACTTTCAAGTCCTTATTAATCAAAGCATAGCTAAGCTCAACTTTCCTGTTCAGCCTACCGAGCTTTACGAACCCATTACTTATATTTTAGCCTTGGGCGGTAAACGCATGCGGCCTGTACTGCTGTTAATGGCCTGCGAGCTGTTTGGGGGCGATGCCCATGCGGCCGTTAATCCGGCACTGGCCATTGAGATGTTCCATAACTTTAGCCTGGTGCATGACGACATTATGGATAAAGCACCTCTACGGCGTGGCAAAACTACAGTACACGAAAAATGGAACCAAAACATTGCCATCCTTTCGGGAGATGTGATGCTGGTAGAAGCCTATAAACTGATGATGCAGGTGGAAGACCGCTTGCTGCGGCAAGTGCTTGCCATTTTCAACAACACCTCTGTGGGGGTTTGTGAGGGTCAGCAATGGGATATGAACTTTGAAACGCAGAATCAGGTCAGCATTGAAGAATACATCCGCATGATTTGCCTCAAAACGGCCGTCCTGCTGGGTGGCGCTTTGAAGATAGGTGCGCTTATTGGTGGTGCGTCAGATGCAGATGCAGACCTGCTTTGCAAATTCGGTGAGCAAATGGGTATTGCTTTTCAACTGCAGGATGATATACTTGACGTGTACGGCGACCCGGAAAAATTTGGTAAACAGGTAGGCGGCGATATTATATCCAACAAAAAAACTTACTTGCTTATAAAAGCACAGGAGCTGGCAAAAGGCGACGATGCCGACCACTTAAACCACTGGCTGCAGGCAGCTGAGTTTGATAATGCAGAAAAGGTAAACAGTGTTACCACCATTTACAACCACTTACGCGTAAAACAGTATGCCCAGCAGGCCATGTTGTTTTATGCTGATGAAGCTTACAAAGCGCTTAACCAAATTAGCTTATCAGATGACCGGAAACAATACCTGCGCCAGTTTGCCGACAGCTTGCTGGTGAGAGATAATTAATTATATTTAGTGCATGAAGAAACTACTGCTCATTGCACTCATGGGCTGTTTAACCTATGCCCGCGCACAACAAACCTTTACCTCCGGCGGTAAATTAAAGCCTGAGCAAGCCATCATGGATGTAAGGCATTATACAATAGCGCTCGCACTTGATTTTAAGCAGAAAACCATTAACGGTTATGCAGCCATTGATGTAATCATGGCAAAGCCTGCACATACGTTGGTGTTCGATCTGCTTGATTCGTTTAACGTACATCAGGTACTGGTGAATAACAAGCCGGAACGGTTCACGTACCAAAACAATCTTATTACCGTTGCTACCCATAAAGAACTTCCCGCAGGCAAAGCCTCTGTTAAGGTAATTTATGATGGCAAGCCACACATAGCACGCCGCCCGCCCTGGGATGATGGCTTCATCTGGACCCAGGATTCTACCGGTCATCCCTGGATGGCAATTACAGCTGAGGGCACCGGTGGCAAGTTATATTTTCCCTGCAAAGACCATCCTTCTGATGAGCCCAATGAAGGCGTGGACATGTTGATTACGGTACCTAAGGAACTGGTGGTGGCCGGTCCGGGTGTATTAAAACAAGTGACTCATAAAAATAAGCAATCCACCTACCACTGGAAAACCAACTATACCATCAACAATTACAGTATTGTATTCAACGCCGGCGACTATAAAGCAGTAAGCCGAACGTATACCACCATAGATGGGCGAAAAGTTCCGCTGGTATTTTACGTACTGAAGGAACATGTCGGTAAAGCGCCGCATCACTTGGATATTTTTGAGAAAACCATACATGAGCAGGAAAAATACTTTGGAGAATATCCCTGGGCTAAAGAAAAGATCGGTATTGTAGAGACCCCGCATCTGGGCATGGAACATGAAACCATGAACGCCTATGGCAATAAGTTCAGATACACTAAAGTAGGCGGTGAAGATTATGACGGCCTGATGCATCACGAGTTTGGTCATGAATGGTGGGGGAACAAGGTAACGGCTAAAGACTGGGCCGACTACTGGATTCATGAAGGTATTTGTTCTTACGGCGATGCGCTGTATGTACGCGAATTTGAAGGCGAACCGGCTTATATTGACTACTTCAAAAAAAGCAGATTTGGTATAAAGAATGATAAACCCATCGTTCAGGGAAAAGACATTGATGAAGAAAGTGCTTATGTGGGCGACATCTATTCCAAAGGCGCTTTCTTTATGCATACCTTACGTTATGTCATCGGAGACAGCATTTTCTTCCCAACTCTTAAAAAGTTGGCTACCGCACCGCAGTATACATATAACAATATGGTAAATACAGATGATGTAGAGCAGCTGTTCAGCCAAGCATCCGGCCGGAACCTGAAACCGTTATTTGATTTGTATTTGCGTACTACCGAAAAGCTCGATGTGGATGTAAAGCAGTTACGAGGCGGCAAGTACCTTATCAAACTGCAAAATATAAGCATCCCGGTTCCTATGGACATTAACACCGACGGAAAAACACGAATGGTTATGGTTGATAATAAAGGCCTGACCGTTACCAGCACAACGCCGCCTGTGATTGATGCAGATAATTATTATTTGAAACGAGTTATCTTTGAATAAAGATCGATAGAGTTTTACATGAAAACAACGCTACTTATTACATTACTTTCCCTAACCATCGCTACAGCAAAGGCACAGACAGTTGACAGTTCATTAAACAGGCCCGTCAACCCACCAGCAGAAACAAGCAGAACCTATCAGGTTGCTGATGAAATCGCTCCGCAACCGGTGGGTGGCATGGATAATTTTATGATTAAATACCTGGATAAAAAGTTGCCCTCTGCGCTTAGCATCAACAGGGGCAGCGGCGCAACACGCGTACGCCTTACTTTTGTGGTTGATAAAGACGGGAGTTTAATCGACCCTCAGGTAACCCCTCAGCTGTCAGAAAAGCTGACAGAGAAAGTCAACAAGGTGATTGAAGAAGCCCCCAAGTGGAAACCGGGAATGCAAAACGGTAATGCGGTAAAAGTGCAGTTTACGATAGCTTTGTATAAGTATTAAAACAAAAGAAGCCTACCAATAGGTAAGCCTCTTTTGTTATTTATAAACCTAAAAGCTTAAGCAGTTACTTCTTCGCTATCGGTAGCGGTTTCAACAGCCGGAGCTTCTTCAGCAACCGGGGCAGCTATAGCTGTACCGTTGGTTGGCTTTTGAGCTACAGTTTCGGTTTGTGTTTTTACTTCAGGAGCAACTTCTTGTGCTACATTCGCAGTTTCAAACGGAAGCACAGAGACGTATGAACGGTTATCCGCTTTTTTGCGGAAAACTACTTTACCGTCGATTAAAGCGAATAAAGTATGATCGCGGCCGATACCTACGTTTTGACCTGGATTATGACGGGTACCACGCTGACGAACGATGATGTTACCGGCAATTGCAGGCTGACCACCGAAGATTTTGATACCTAAGCGTTTGCTATGCGATTCGCGGCCGTTCTTGGAACTACCCGCACCTTTTTTGTGTG
>CAXTCH010000169.1:0-7382 GCA_964241945.1 uncultured Mucilaginibacter sp. | reverse complement strand
TTATCATCGGGTACATGAATTATAAAATCGCTTCTTGATTTTTAAAGCGTTCGCTATAAAACCATTGGAGTAAATATACGCCATCCTTCCAGATCAATTTTCCACCGGTAGCTGCCCAACCACAGTAATTACCTGCCGGTCCTGTTGCATAGCCATACAGAACAACACCTGCATAATGGCATAAGTTTTTCCGGAACTGGTACCGCCCTGATTAACCACTACCTGCGCCTGACTGTGATAATTATATTTGAATAGAATGGAAGTATTAAACATGAATTTTATGGGTTTTAGCTATAAGCCAAGCCTCACGGGTTTTATACCCGTAATCCAAACGAAATGGATAAGGAAACAAGTAAGCAGGCTCAGGAAGCATACCGCCTGAAAAACGTAAGGGGGTAACTTCAAATATCTACCTCTTGTTCACTGCCGACAGGAGAGGGGCCGGTTTCAGTAATCTTAATCTCCAGGGTACGAATCACATCCTCGGGGGCGTCATGTTCATTCCAACCCATGTTTTTGAGGGCGAACGTAGCGCCTGTGCATGATTGGAAGTGAAGCTTCTTTTCGTATTCTGCCTCAATTTGCAATCGGGCGCGTTTTAATAAGTCGCCATATTTGCCTTTGGTTTCGTAAGTTTCAAAAGCCTGCCGGCTGTCGAAGCCTAAATGATAGGCTAAACCACTCAAAGTGGGCGGTTCAGGCGGGCGGTCCCAAATTTTTTGCTCTTTGGTTTCATTTGGAGAGTTTTTGTCTGACGGCTTTACCGGAACTTCCTCCAGATGAAATTCACCTTCGATATAACTAAAATAAGTATAAATGTGTGAAGCTAACGCTTGAGCATTAGTAAAACGGACACGCATAAGGAAAGGATTATGGATTTAATGCCGATCGGCATAATTATGACGTAAATGTATGTTAAATTATTGAAAAATGCAAATATTTTTAGCAAAAAATTTGATGGAGGAATAAGTGTGTGTTACAGAAACGATAAAAGGTTTTTGGTGTTATGCCTTATATCCCTATGAAAAAGCTTTATCCTCTCTATTTTTTTGTGGTAATACCACTGTTCAGTGTAATTAGCTTGCAAGCTCAGGAGCGTAAGCATTCACGTTTGAGTCACCGGCATAGTAATAATGTAGATAACACCTTTATTGACACCACCGTAATGGTGAACGGTATACCGCAAAAGGATTTATATGATGTAGTAAAGCACTTATTTCATCACAAGCGGGTGCCTAAATCAAAAAGCGATTCAATTACCACAAAGCCGGTTTTTTCAGGTGTGCCCGCTGTAGGGTATACGCTTCAATCCAAGTTTGCCATTACGCTGTCGGGTAATGCAGCTTTCCGGCTGGATTCTGAAGCCCGGGTTTCCACCATCACAGCCAGTGCGGCCTTTACCCAGCGAAAGCAGTTTACGATGCCTATCGAAAGTAATATTTGGACTAAAGGCAATACCTATAACATAATAGGCGATTATCGCTACTACAAATATCCGCAAAGTACTTACGGGCTGGGTTCCAACTCCAACATAAAGAATGAAGACCCGATGGATTACAATTTTGCCCGCTTTTATCAGGTAGTAATGCGCCGTGTGGCAGGCAACTTATATGCAGGGGCAGGATATATTTTGGATGCACATTGGAATATTACAGATTTAGGTACGCTGAACGGCGGCCCCAATGATTATCGCGCATATGGTGCACATAGCCATACTGTATCTTCAGGCTTTACCTTAAATGCCTTATTCGACAGTCGGGATATCACCATTAACCCCTCCAAGGGCTTTTATGCTGCTGTACAATTCCGTAACAATTATAAAGCGCTGGGCAGCACTGATTCATGGCATTCGCTCATTATAGATGTAAGAAAATATTTCACTTTTCCGGAAGGGTCGCGTAATGTACTGGCTTTTTGGAGTTATGACTGGCTGGTGTTGAGTGGTAAAGCGCCCTATCTGGATTTGCCATCCACATCGTGGGATGCTTACAGCAGTACCGGGCGAGGTTATATTCAAGGCCGCTTCAGAGGCACACATATGATAGATGAAGAGGCCGAGTACAGGTTTCATTTAAGCGCTAACGGTTTATTTGGGGGAGTGTTGTTTGCTAATCTGCAGTCTTTTTCATCCACGCCGGGCAGTCAGTTGCAGCGTGTACAACCTGGTTTTGGTCCGGGCTTGCGTATTAACCTGAATAAAATATCCAAAACCAATATTTGTGTTGACTATGGCTTTGGGCGCGAAGGCAGCAAAGGATTATTTATTAATGTGGGAGAGCTGTTTTAATCCAGTCAAAAGTTAAATATTTTAAAGAGTTTTGAATTTTCTGTAACACACAGAGAGGATATTGTTGTAATTATTTTATAACCTTTGCGCCTTCATCCAATTAATTAAATAACTGCTTATGAGACCTGGTGATAAAGTAGTTTGCATCAATGACCGTATCGATCCTGATAAGATGGAGGAAGTGCGGCAGGATTTTGAGATGTGGATAACCAAAGACAAAGAATATACCATACGTGAAATATTGGATAATAATGGTATTGTAACCGGCGTATTGCTGGAAGAGATTCATAACTTCCCCAAATTTTTTAAGTTGATCAATCGGTACCAGGAGCCTGCGTTTGCTATTTGGCGCTTCCGTAAACTTAATTATGTTACGCAAACGGAGGAAGAAGCTTTTGAAGAAGAACTGGTAGAGACCGGCGTACGGTTACCTGAACGAAACAAGGAAGGCAACCGGCATCAATAATTCTTCGTATAAGGTTATGTTAATATTTTATCAGGTGATTGCATATAAAAGCCTGATTTAAATCGTTACATGATACTTATAATTTATTACGATGAATACAGTTGCACCGCTTCCTGCAAATGAATTGGACAGGGTAATTACATTGAGCGATTATAATTTAGATTATACGAGCCTCGAAGATACTTTCGCCGATTTAACCCGCCTGGCGGCAAGTGTCACTGGCGGTTACATTTCACTGGTTAACATTATCGACACTTTTACCCAGTGGTCGGTTGCTACCAGCGGCATACCGTTTGATGCCTTACCCCGTGAAGAGTCGGTTTGCCAATGGACAATCAACGAAACGCACCGGTTTGAGGTGAAGGACTTGACTACGGACGCCCGCTTTAGTAATCGTAAGTTTGTGATAAACGACCGCTTGTTGACATTTTACTATGGCGTACCTCTTAAAACATCTGACGGACATTGTATCGGAGCTTTATGCGTATTGAATGAATTTGGCATTCAATTATCGCCCGAGAAAGAGGAGATGCTGACCATAATTGGTAATGAAATCATCAATCGTTTAAACGCTATCAAAACCATCGAAGCTTTAAAAAGCGGGATGCAAGAAGCTAATGAGTCTAAAAAGCGGGTGGCTCATGATATACGCGGTCCGCTGGCGGGCATCATCGGCCTGGCTGGTTTGATAAGTGAACAAGGTGAAGAAAATCAATTAGATGAAGTACTTGAATTTGTAAAGCTTATTCATAAAAGCGGGCACTCCCTATTAGAATTGGCGGATGAGATATTGAGCACTGATACTCCGAAGGCCGATGCTGCCCCGAAGCCGGATGAATTTAATCAAATTATGCTAAAGGAGAAACTGGAGAAATTGTACACCCTTCAGGCAAAAAATAAGCAGATCAATTTTAAAGTAACCACATCGGCACAAAATGAAGCAGTGCCTTTTTCAAAAAATAAGTTACTGCAAATTATTGGTAATCTAATTTCAAACGCTATAAAATTTACTCCTGTCAGCGGTAAAGTGAGCGTAAACCTGATGTTGTCTACTAGTACTTCTCAAAACACCTTAAAAATTTCAGTAAGCGACAGTGGTGTCGGCATTGATGATGAGCAGATAAAAAGCATATTAGCAGGCACCTGTTCTTCCACGAACGGCACCAGCGGTGAGCAGGGATACGGTTTCGGGCTTGCATTGGTAAAACATCTTATTGATGGGCTGAAAGGTACTTTGCGTATTAATTCTTCAAAAGGAGCAGGAACCACTTTTGAAGTTGATCTGCCGCAAAGAAAGGCTTAAATTTTTTTGGATATTTTGTAATTTACAGCTAATTATCATAGTTGAATGTGCGGAACTTACGGCCGCCGGATATCCAAAATTTTACTTTGCGTTGTAATTAATTGCTATACCTTTACTTCAATTTAATTAATTGAATGCTGTATACCAACCATCATTTTACCGATGCACAATTGCTGGATATCATTTCAAATAGTATAACAGCCACTGCCATTTACACCGGAGATGATGTGATTATAAACGCGGTTAATGAGCGTATGCTGGATTTTTGGGGCCGTGATGAAAGTGTAATCGGAAAGCCTTTAGCCGAAGCATTACCCGAATTAATTAATCAGCCGTTTATCGGTATTTTGCAAAACGTATGGCGCATCGGCGAAACTTATGAAGCAAAATCTGTCCCCGCAGATATTGTAGTAGACGGCCGCTTACAAACTTTCTATTTTGATTTTATATACAAAGCGCTTAAAAATGCAGACGGTAGTACGTACTGCGTGTTGCATACTTCAAATGACGTAACCGCCGAGGTGAAAGCCAAGCAGGCTGTTCAAAGCAATGAACAGCGTTTTCATAGTTTAATGAACCACTCACCGGTGGCCATGGGAATGTTGAGCGGCAGCGACTTGATTATAGAAATGGCCAACCTGCCTTTGCTTAACATATGGTATAAAAGCGCTGAAGAAGTAATAGGCAAACCGCTTTTAAAAGCCTTCAGTAATCCATATCAGCAATCGTACCCCGAACACCTCAAAAAAGTGTTGCTAACGGGTAAAGCCTATAATAATCCGGAAGAAATTTTATGGATACAAGGCCCAAACGGACCATTAAAGTCTGTGCTTAATTTGACCTATACACCGATAACGGATACAAAGGGTCAGGTTACTTCTATATTGCTCACCGGCATTGATATTACAGACCAGGTGCACTACCGCCAAACCATGAACCATGCGCAGGAGCAGTTTAAATTAGCTATAGAATCTGCTGAATTAGGCACCTGGAATTTTGATGCTGCCACCCGGTCATTTCAACCTTCCGGACGATTTAAAGAACTTTATGGTTACTATAACTATGAAGAAATGCCGGACAACGCAGCCATTAGTCAAATTACTGCGGAGTACCGGGAAAAAGTAATTACTGCCATTAATGCCGCTTTTGATGGTAACGAAGATTTCAAAATTGATTATCCGATTGTGAGGGCACATAGCAATGAGATCAGTTGGATGCAGGCTAACGGTAAACTTTACCGTGATGGCAACGGTAAGCCTGAACACTTATCGGGCATTATATTAGATATAACCGACCAGAAGCAGCAAATTGCCCAACAAAATGATTTCATTGCCATGGCCAGCCATGAGTTAAAGACCCCTGTTACCAGCATTAAAGGCTTAGCACAGGTAATAGAACTGATGCTGCGCAAAGAAGGAAACTTCAAAATGGCCGATATGGCACTTAAGCTGCAAAACCAGGTAGGCCGCCTGATTACACTGATCGGCGACCTATTGGATATTACAAAATTACAGGCAGGTAAGTTACAGTTTGATGAAAGCTGGTTTGATTTTAATACGGTAGTAGCTGATACCATTGATGAAATGCAGCGCACTACCGACAAACACGACATTTTCAGTAATCTCAACTTTCACGGCCAGATATTTGGTGACAAAGAGCGTATACGACAGGTAATAATTAATTTTATATCAAACGCTATTAAATACTCGCCCGAGGCAGACACGATAATAGTGAACACTACTGTGAACTCCGGTTATGTAGAGTTGTATGTAAAGGATTTTGGTATTGGTATTGACCGCCGTCATTTAAAAAAGGTATTTGATCAATTTTACCGGGTTACGGGTTCATCCGAAAAGAAATTTAAAGGCCTTGGCTTAGGGCTTTATATCTCTTCAACCATCATCCAGCGCTCGGGTGGAAAAATCTGGGCTGATTCCGAAGTAGGTTCCGGATCTACGTTCTGCTTCTCTTTGCCGGTCGATCAACAAGTCATCATCTAATATTTCCTGGTAACGTTACCATCAGTATTCACCTGTTGGTGAAATAGCGCATTCAAAAGATGAGTGTATAGACTATGCATACGTAATATACAGATCGTCGCTCTTCCGTTTGTTTTAACATCAATAATATAATTTGATAAATTGGTTATAGTATCACTTAAAAACAGAACACTGTTTTTTATGTTACATATGCTATACGGCATACAAAGTGCCGCAAAAAGTTTCTGTTTCAACAAGATGAGTTAATATCTTTTTAAGTATTGCTTCCCGTACCCAACGCTGCTCGGTAGGGGTAGCGTCGTGATTATACCAAATCATTGGCCGGTTAATCTCAACCTTTGCCGGATATAGGAATTTCTTTTCAGGGTGCATAACTATAGATTCGTAAGTGTTAAAATGCTCATCTTTAATTAGCCGGGCAAAAGCTCGCAACGGAATTTGCAGCTGTAGGCACTCGTCAAGAGTGTTTTTATAATCCTGTTTATCCTCCAGCCACAAAATTAAATGACTAGCTGTGAATTCGTAATCGGCAATGGCAATGCGGGTATAATGATAATCTACTGAAATAATGAGCCACCACAGCTCATTTTTTACTTGTGTTGAGAAATTGAACATCGTTTTATAGAATTGATATAAAAAAATAGAGTGCAGGAATTAAAACCAGAGGGTTTACATCAGTAGCACCTCTGGTTGATGGGTTGATAAGGTATGTTAAGGCTAATTAAACTTAGAACCTGGGCGTCCAGTCTGGCTGATAACGCTGGATGGCTGAAATCTCATCCTGATATTTTTTGCAAACCATTAAATACGCTTTACGGCGCAAACGGGACGAGCGGTTATTTTTACCCAATTCAGATTGCGATTTGCAACCGGGTAAAGATGGATGGATGTAAGCGATGTACATGTCAGAGTGTATTGAAGTGAGTGATTGAATGATTTACTGAACACAATAAATTATAAAAATATAGAGCTGAAATTTTAACTATTAAGTCAGTCTAAAAAGCTACGTTCTTTTAGCTATTCTAATTAGCATTTTATCAACAAATTTGTATATCTCAAATATATTGTATTTCTTTGAAATGTTACAGAACAAAATAAAGAAAATTCTGTAATATAATCAAGAGTTAGTTTTCAACATTCAACCCTATGGAAAATATCACACGCACTAATAAAATCAAAAACGTAAGGCCTGAAACACTCGAGTTTATCATTTTATATAATCAACTCAAGGGGAAAGCTTTTGGTAGCAACGCAGAGTTGGCAGAGGCGTTAGGCTTTAATTCCCCTAGTTCTATTACAGAAATCATCAAGAGCCGCCAAAATATT
>CAXTCH010000168.1:0-7412 GCA_964241945.1 uncultured Mucilaginibacter sp. | reverse complement strand
GTACCGTCCTTGTTTTTCTTCTTTCTTAAAACTACCTTTAACGAAGCCATAACATTCAAATTTTCGTCGATGTTCCTTGCTGATTTTCAATAAATAAAGATACGAAAAAGGTACAACATGGGTACAACAATTTGTGATTTCATATGCAATCATATTAAACCATTTGACAAAAAATCTGGTTTTATGACTCAAATAAAGCCGTTTACAATTACTAAGGCATTTAATAAAAGGATTCATAACCCTAAGGTCGGCAGTTCGATCCTGCTCCCCGCTACTAAATAATTGGCTCTTATACATTGTGTAAGGGCCTTATTTTTTAAACCTTATCACCAATTGCTATGTGCAGGTTATTACTTCAGGCATGTATTATTTGTATCCTGACAACCATTTTTTGGGGTTGCAAAAAAAGCAAACAGGAACAAAAGCAACCCCAAAATGTATCCGCCTGGAATTTTGCCGGCAAAACTTATACCGGAGATATCCGCATATTTGATGATAATACACTTCTGAGTGAGCATCAATCTAATACCTCAAATAACCCGGATCGTATCTTCATCAGATTTGGATCACTTCCTGTTTCGGGTAGTTTCTATACGGTCACTGATACCCCGTTCTTTAAGGAGAATCAAAAATCAATGTGTCAGATCACTTTCATTACCAGTGATGGGCTTGAGGATTTTGATTCAACGGGAGGCGGATTGATTAATGTATCTATTGCCGGCAATCAAATCACCGCTTCCTTTGAAAATATTGCCTTAGGTACAATTGCAGGTTCATCTTCAGATGGCACCCGCCGCTATACTCCGGCTGGTACTATAACAGGAAAAGTTATTGGAAAATGGTTATACTGACCTCTGAACATCCGCTGTCTGGCAATCAACTAACTATAATCAGCATCATATAAAATGATGTTATAAAAGCTAAGTGTTAATTTCATAACGGAAGATAAACGCATTACTGAAAATTTGCATATTTGGATCAGGGTAAACACTTAACCAGAACCACCTCCTAAACTTTATTTATGAATACATTTAAGCTTAACAGCGTTGCTTGTCTTCTTTTTACTGCTGCTGTAATTTTTTCAGCGTGCGGTAAAAAAGGAAGCGCCCCCTCTCCTAACAAATCCTCCTCATCAGTTGATAGTGCACAATTAGCCCATTGGCCGGCAAACGCCGACGTATATTTTGTGGGCACAAGTGAGTATTCTACATCTTCCCAAAACAGTTTTTTACCCACTGTTTGGAAAAACGGCGTACCCACTACGCTTGCTAACCCTTTAGCGGACAACAGCAGCTTTTCAAAACCTATACCTAATGCCATTGCAGTACATAACGGTGATGTATATGTTACAGGATCGGCAGGCATTGGAACGGAAGTTGTTGCTGTTTATTGGAAAAACGGAGTTGAGCAAAAGTTGGCCAACAACGATGTTTATTCAACTGCAGACGCTATAGCTATTAGCGGAGATGATGTCTACATAGCCGGCATAGTGGGTGGCAAACCCACGTTATGGAAAAATGGAGTAGCTACCACCATTTCAACATCATCGGGTGAAATATTTTCTATCTATATTGACGGGAATGATGTCTATCTGGCCGGAACCTCTTATGAGCAATCCAATATCAGTGCAAGGACTGCAGTTTTATGGAAGAACGGGCAGCCGGTGAAACTGGACCTCTCCGCGGCAGGGTTGGGGTCTGAAGCTCGTAAAGTTTATGTAAAGGGTAATGATGTGTATGTGGCAGGTATTGTACGTAATACCACCACCTACCTGGCAGCTGCCGTATGGAAGAATGGGGTACCAACTATACTTTTTGAAGGCGGCTCCACTACCGGATGTGACGCAACCGACGTAGCTGTAAACGGGAATGATATATATGTTGCAGGATACGTTGGCAATAAAGTCACTTTATGGAAAAACGGAGTAGCTGAAACCATGCCTTATCAAACTACAACTTCTGTTCAAAGAAATATATTATTAGGGTTTAACGGCAGTGATATTTACCTGACAGCAGGATATGATAATGCAAATCCGTTTAATCAAATATTCTGGCAAAATGGCACCGCTTATCAGTTAAGTAAAAACCTTAGTCTTATAAACGGCTTGGCCATTGTCCCGCATTAATTTGTTGTGAGGTGACCAACCAACTGGTGCAGAAGGCCGAAAACAATTCCAAACACTCACCATCAGACTGGCCTTTGCACATCTACCCTATGGGCATGAAGACCGGATGTGCTTTTATTCAAAAAGGTGGTTTTCACCAATACGCACATGGGTAAGTGTTTTTACCGGCTTAGTTTCCTGCCTGTGTGAATACAGTAAGAACATCACTCCGCCAAGCAACAGGGCTGCTGCTACATAGGGCCACCATTCTACCTGCGACACGGGCGGCATCAATAAGCCGGAATTTAAACGAACATTGTGCAAACCAGCCGGGAACCGGTAACCGCTGCCAATAAGTGTACTTACACCCAATAGTACAAGCACAAGGCCAACTCTTCTTTTCATTATACTCCGGGTTATAAATTATTAACAAGCAAGGTAACCGTCTGGTTTTCGATGCCTTACCACTACAGGTTCTAATTGTCACTTAATTTTAGTTGAATAAATTAGGTAATCTGTTACTTGACAAATTATTGCACACAATTTGCCTTTTAATTTGTGTTATGTGTTTATGTCGCTCTATACATCATCAACGTAACCTACAAATGTCCACGCCGTCGTACCAATCTCAAATTTTTCAGCAAATCGGAGAGGTATCTCAGGATATATATTTTATTTTTGATGTAAGGCAAAATACTTTTATCTACCTCAATCCGGCTTTTCAAACCGCCTGGCAATTGTCTTTTAATGAGGCTATGCAGCAACCGGGTGTACTATACCAGAGCATCCATCCCGAAGATAGAAATTACGTAACGGATTGTTACCGAAAAGCCATACAGACTCGTGGTGAAAACCAGATTGAGTTTCGCGTGCTGAGCAAGGACCAGCAAGAAAAATTTGTTTCTCTGAACTTATATCCTCTTGAAAATGACGGAACACCATTATTGGCAGGAATCGTCAGAGACATCACCGTATTGCAAAGCAAT
This sequence comes from uncultured Mucilaginibacter sp., assembly GCA_964241945.1. Classification (GTDB taxonomy): domain Bacteria; phylum Bacteroidota; class Bacteroidia; order Sphingobacteriales; family Sphingobacteriaceae; genus Mucilaginibacter. The sequence goes on along the minus strand of CAXTCH010000168.1, from coordinate 4,322 downwards.
ATCTATTACGCAGAAAAAATCAACGCCCGAAAAAATTCAATGCTGGAAATTTTGGCCCATGACCTGAAAGGGCCTATCGGTATGGTAAGGATGATGGCTTCGTCGATAGAAAAGGATTTGAAGGCAGCCGGAAATGACCAAGCTTTACAAACCGTAAAAACCATACAGGATTTATGTAAACGTAATATTGCGTTGATACGCGACCTTACCAACCATGAGTTTCTGGAATCGCAGGAGGTTGGCCTCAGGAAGGAAAGGATTGACATTGTAGCCGCCCTTGGCGATGTCATTGATAATTATAAGCGCTCGGCCGATATACTGGCCAAAAAGTTTGCTTTTACTTACTCAGCCGAAAAAATATATCTGCAAATGGACAGCCTGAAACTGATGCAGGTATTTAATAACCTAATTTCGAATGCGCTAAAATTCACACCCGATAACGGCGTAATTGAACTCGATATTCAGGACAAGCACCCCAATGTGCAAATTAGTGTGCGGGATAATGGCATTGGCATACCCGCCGACCTCCAACCTTATCTGTTTGATAAATTTACGCGCGCCCGGCGGCAGGGCTTACGTGGCGAGGAACCTATTGGCTTGGGCATGTCCATTATTAAATATCTGGTAGAATTACATGGCGGTAAAATATGGTTCGAAAGCAAGGAGAACGCAGGCAGCACTTTTTACATTGAATTGCCGAAAGCCTGATAACAAAACAGTTTTTTTGAATACAGCATTTTAATATATATGCTGCCCGGTTCCATCCCTTCCCCATACTGCGCTAAGCCGTAAATTAAATTTTTGAACAAAAAATTTTCCTTTCAAAGGTATTTTCTTACCTTAATCCTCATTTCCTCACCTGCTCAACCATGGTTTTACTTAATACCTGTCACACCTTATGTTTTTTTCCAAACTCTCACATAATGCGGTTGGCGTAACCGGTACCTCTGTATATATTACCTACACGCTTACCAAATCGGATGCCGAGGTAGCTATTGCCAATCTTACCATCGGTTATACCATCATCGATTTGATAGCTGATTTAGATACCGAAGACATCAATACTTTCAAAACCCGCGGCGCGCAGGAATATCTGGGCCTCAGCGAAGCGGATGGCATCATGGTATCGGTAAACGCTACAGGGAAGGTTGGCAGCAGCTGGTCATTAAGCATATCACTTGATGGGGTTCCGCTATCCGACAACCCGATTGAAGAAGAAACAGATGATAACGGATACCTGAACCACAACCAAAAACATAACTAAGGGGATGAAGCTACGCCTAATAACGATCCTGATTTGCCTGGTGGCGGGTCAGGCTGTTCATGCCCAGATAGCTGCCGAGGATGCCTCAGGGCAAACCACCATCGTCACTCGAAATTCAAGCGCGGCCATTAGTATTGGAGATGCCGCTTTAAGCGTAAACTGGAACAACTTCAGGCGGCTGGCGGTTGAGCACCGCAACCAGGTGCTTTGGGGGCTTGATGCCAGCGTGCGCAATACCGGCGGCATGAATGATTTATTTAACGGCGGTAAAATTACACCCGAATCACGCTTTGGCGGTTTTATAGGCTGGCGGCATAATTTGGTATCCGGCCGGTTTGAAGTCTTAGCAGATATGGACCGCCTAAAAAAAAGTGACGTTCCCAAGAAATACCTCGAAGCCAACCGTTACCAGGAAATGGTAACTCGGATTATTAAAAACTGTTCGCCGGATACCGTAAACCAAAAGCGAATCAGCAGCTTTATCAGGCAAATCAGTCAAAATGCGCCCGATATCCGGCAGCTTACAGATGCAATCGGCGCCTTTAAATGGTGGGACGAAAAAGACATGAGTTGTGTGCAAACCATTCGGGATTCACTTACCCATCGGCAAAACCTTATTTCCCAGCTGCAAAAGCAATATAACGACTACCAAACTCAACTGCAATATGACCAGAATGCACTTATCGAGAGCGGAAAAGCGCATAAAAACCAAGCCATTACTTTTTATATCAACGGGGGCTTAAATGCAAATTCACTTAACTTTTATGATACCGTAGGTACGCCGCTGGCCAACCGGTTTAGCACGGTTAACTTTCAGGGAGCTTTTGCAGACGCAGGTATTAATTATGACTTAGGCGCCCGCTGGACTTTCGGCCTGTCTGCCGGTATTGAGCATTTCAACAACATCGACTCTTTAGGCAGTACGGATTACACGTTAAAATCTACCCTGACCCAGGGAACGGATCAATTGATTACCAAAGACAAGATCACCGCTTACTCGGGCTCCTACGTTGTATATGACCGGGCTAATATCCGTACCGATGCCTTATACTGGGGCAAAGTGAGTGATGACTATGAACTGGTATGGAACGTGTTGTACACCCGCTTTATGCTGCCGCTTAAAGAGCAGCGCATCAATTCCTCCATCAATGCCGGCTCGGCTATCAACTTCTACAAAACGGGAAGAAAGTTTGCCGGCGGTTTTTATGTACAATCCAACGATGTGTTTAATAACATGCAAAGTACCGACAACTGGACCAGGCGCTTATCCTTCAGGGTAATAGCCAAGTACAGTTTCGACAGTATAGTAAGCCGGTTATTTGAGGGCGGCAATTAATTAAAAGTGTAGGCGTTACACTTTTTGCTTTTGCCGATGCTTATCCGTATTTTAAGCGGTAAATAAAACACCGCCCGTGACCCCATCGGCTCATTTAAAAAAGGTACTCAAACCCATACATCTGTGGGGCATTGCCGTAGGATTAGTTATCTCCGGCGAATACTTTGGCTGGAACTACGGCTGGAGCGTTGCAGGTACGGTAGGCTTTTTAATAGCAACCGTGCTGGTAACGGTAATGTACATCACCTTTGTATTCAGCTATACCGAACTTACCACCTCTATTCCTCATGCAGGCGGCGCTTTTGCCTATGCCTACCGGGCTTTGGGTCCGGTATGGGGGTTAATAGCCGGCTACGCTACCCTTGTTGATTTTTTACTGGCTACCCCTGCCATTGCCTTTGCACTGGGTGCCTATCTGCACTTTTTGCATCCGGCGTTGCCTGTGGTGGAATCGGCTATTATAAGTAACGTGCTCTTTATGCTCATCAACATTTGGGGCGCCAGGGAAAGCGCAGCATTTTCGGTATTCATCACTTTACTGGCAGTAGCCGAACTATTGCTGTTTATGGGCATAACCGCCCCCCATTTTAAAATAGACAACTTTTTGGCCGGCGCTTTACCCTTTAAATGGAGCGGTGTTTTTGCAGCCTTACCATTTGCCGTATGGTTTTACCTGGCAATTGAAGGCGTAGCGATGGTAGCCGAGGAGGTAGAAAACCCTCAGCGTAATATCAGCCGCGGTTACATCTCTGCCATTGCAACGCTGGTGTTACTGGCGCTTGGCATTATGCTGTGTACCGGCGGCGTTGCCAACTGGCATCAGCTAAGCGCTATTGATTATCCTTTGCCGCAAGCCATCAGCGCGGTAACAGGTAACGGAAGCCGCTTAACCCGCCTGTTTGCAGGTATTGGCTTGTTTGGTTTGGTGGCCTCTTTTCATGGTACATTGATGGCCTCTTCAAGGCAGGTATTCGCTATGGCGCGTAGCAGGTATTTGCCGCATGGTTTGGCCGCAATTAACTCGCGGTTTAAAACGCCGCATTGGGCTATTGTGGCCAGTACCCTTGTATGTATAGCGGCTTTATTGAGCGGCAAAACCAGCCAGATTATCACCTTGTCGGTACTGGGTGCCGTGCTGATGTATATATTAAGCATGGTCAGCTTGTTTGCACTTCGCATTAAAGAGCCGGCATTAAGCCGCCCGTTTGTATCGCCCTGGTACCCGGTGTTTCCGGCCATAGCTTTATTGTTTTCCGTTATTGTTTTCGCAGCTATTGTATATGATGATATAGCTCATCATCAGGGCTGGCTGTCGATGATATTTTTCGGCGGAATGATTATCGCCGCAGGTTTGTTTACTGCATCAGGGAAACATAAAGTTCAGGTTTCTGAAGATCTACTTCTGGAGCCGCGACCGGTAATTAATTAAATTACACATGGCATACCGGCACATTCTTCATCAAAAAACGTATTGTTTTGAAAGCCTGAAAGAACTGATGGCCAAAGCCTCTCCGCACCGCTCGGGCGATGCGCTGGCCGGCATTGGCGCCGCCAGCTACGAGGAACGGGTGGTTGCACAAATGACACTGGCCGATGTTCCCTTAAAGACTTTTCTTACCGAGGCGGTAATCCCGTATGAAAGCGATGAAATTACCCGCCTGATTATTGACACCCAACAGGTTGATGCATTTGCTTCCGTCAGCCATCTTACTGTGGGTAGCT
>CAXTCH010000167.1:0-7418 GCA_964241945.1 uncultured Mucilaginibacter sp. | reverse complement strand
TTCGGCATTATCAAATATGCCGAAGTTTTTACCTTTTACGATGTCGTTCAACTCTATAAACTGCATCCCGAAACGCAGGTCAGGCTTATCGGATCCATATAAGCGCATAGCATCAGCATAGTGCATGCGCGGGAAGTTGTCCAGTTCCAGCCCTTTTACCTGCTTGAACAGGTGGCGGGTTAAGCCTTCGAATATATTCAGGATATCTTCTTGGGTAATGAAAGATAACTCACAGTCAATCTGGGTAAATTCCGGCTGTCGGTCGGCCCGCAGGTCTTCATCGCGGAAACACTTTACAATCTGAAAATAACGGTCGAACCCGCTTACCATCAGTAACTGCTTAAAGGTTTGCGGCGATTGTGGCAAGGCGTAAAACTCGCCCGGATTCATCCGGCTGGGCACCACAAAATCGCGTGCGCCTTCCGGGGTCGATTTGATCAGCACCGGGGTTTCTACTTCAATAAAATCCAGGTCGCTTAAGTAGCGGCGTACTTCCTGGGCAATCTTACTGCGCAGCAACAGGTTGTTGCGGATGGGGTTACGGCGTAAATCCAGATAACGGTATTTGGCACGCAGTTCTTCGCCGCCATCGGTATCATCCTCAATTAAAAACGGAGGAACCTTGGATTCATTAAGCACAGTAATTGCCTCAACGGCGATTTCGATGTCACCCGTCGGAATTTTAGGGTTTTTGTTAAAACGCTCTAATACCTTGCCCGTTACCTGTATCACAAACTCCCGACCTAACGAGCGGCTTTTTTCACGCAGTTCAGCATCAGTATCGGTATTCAGCACCAATTGGGTAAGGCCATAGCGGTCGCGTACATCAATAAAGGTAGTTCCGCCCAAATCACGCGATTTTTGTACCCAACCGCATAAAATCACTTCCTGTCCCAAGTGGCTCAAATTTAATTCGCCGCAAGTATGTGTCCTTAACATCGTGTTACTGAAAATAATAAAGTTTGCAAAAGTAGCATTTTTTGCTTGGTGCGTATGCAGTTAACAGGATTTAACATTTAACCAGGACAGTAGAACAGCAAAACAGAAAGGTGACGGGCAACCCTTTGCTACATTTTCATTTCCATATGACCAGTAGCCTTACCGGTATCGGTTTTTACATTTAACTTATTCAGGTAAGCACTTGAATTTTGGATAGCCGCTTTAAACAGACCATCCAGATGCACCACCTTTTTCTTTTCCGTATTAAAATAGCTTACCGCCTGCTGATTGTTTTGGCCTTGCACATCAGGGTTAAAGCGGTGCATCCAGTCGTTCATGGCGTCATCGGCTTGTTGCAGCTGCTTAATTAAAGCGCTCATTTGCTGCTTAGCCATGGCGGTATCCAGCTGGGGTTGGGTTTGTTTAAGTTGATGTAAGCCTGCCGGGGTAATTAAGGTGTCGAGTTTCATTTGGTTGCGCATGGCTTTTTCATCATCGCCCATTAGTTTGTCGTGCAAATCAATTACCTGCTGGCGAACAGCTTTATAGTCCGGCTCCTGCTGGCAGGCTTGCAAGGCACAAAGGGCCACAACAGGAAACAGGAATTTGAAGTGGTTAAAAAGGTTTTTCATTATACATGCAGATTAAAATTCCGGCCCCTGTTTCATTGGGGCCAGAATAAGGTGTTACATAAAATTATATTTGAGCGTTGCACCGCCGTAAAAATTGATACCCGGCGAAGGGTTATAAAATTGCGGCGGATTGCTGCTGGCATCGGCATTGAAATTTACCCAAGATGAATATTTAGCGTTCAGCAAATTATTGCCGCCGGCAAAAACATCAATCAAAAACTGCTTTACCGGAATGCGGTAGCCTATCTTACCCGCCAGCAACGTATAAGCGTGCTGATAATACGTGTTTTTATCATTAACAGGTGTGCGACTGATGTAATTCAGCACCGTATTAAAGTAAACACCCGGTTTGGTTTCGAGGTCAATACCAGCATTCAGCATGTGGGGTGCCACACCGGTTACCTTTTTCCCGCTGTTATTCGTTTGAACGATGCTTTGTGACGTGCTGTTGTAAGATTCTTCGATGTAATCCTTAAAATGATAATCGCTGTAAGCATAGGTTACCCATGGTTTTAACAAGGTTACGGCCTGATTAGCATCATGAATAGCCAGATAATACAAGGACAGCTCCAAACCTTTTTGCCACGTAGCGCCCGCATTACGGTAGTTTGACCGCCCGCTGGCCAAGTAATAAGGCAGTATAGCATTCGTCAGGTTCATCTGGTAAACCGAAGCATCAAAATTCAGTGCTTCGTTCAACACTGCGCCTCTGAAACCTAACTCGTAGTTTACCCCTTTTTCGGCCTTTAGCGTATTGTTGAAGGTACCATCGCCATTATTTACTTCGGATAAGCTTGGCGGCGAAAATCCATAACTCACACTGGCATGGGCGGCCACATTCTGATTAAATGTTTTTACCAGGGCCACACGGGGCGACACTGTTGATGAAAAATCTCTCACCCCCGAATAATTATTGTGTGCAGCGCTTTGCGGCACCAAATCGGTAACATGGTACGACAGGCTGTTTACGCTGCTGCCTAAAGTGACCAGGAAATGCGCCGGTAAATCAAACTCGGCTTGTGCAAATAATACATTGGCGTTAGATACAATTTGATTACTGCTTTGCAGCGCGCCCGGCTCGGGCCAGGTACCGGGTACATCATTGGTGATGTTATAGGTACCGCTCAGCAGGTTTTCTACTTGCAGTTCATCGCCCACGGTGAAGCGGCTTTGTACGCTGCCCAACTTCGGTGCAAAGGTAAAACGGGTACGGCCGCCATATCCCCCGGTAGAAGATTTCAGGAAGCCATTGTAATACACACTTTGCCCGTAAGGGTGGTTCAGCGTTTGAAAATCAGTATATATACTGGTAGTGTTACTGAATAGACTGCTAAATTTATAATCCTGTGCCAGGCCTACCAAGGTATAAGTGTACTTGTTAACACCGGTTTTATTATCGAGTGCAAACTGCACCGCTTTGCGGGGCGTATTCATGGCCCAGGCGGTATCTACACTGCGGGCAATACCAAAATTACCTTCGTCGTGGTTGGCAATTACGGTAATGGTACGTTTGGCGCTGGCATAAAACTGCCCGAACACGTTTACTGCATCTTTATTGCTCCATTCATTCTGCCGGTAGCCATCATAAGTTTGGTGTACATAATTGGCCGACAAGTTGAAATTATCGGTGCTGGTTTTGTAAGTCACCGAAGAACGGGCTAAGCCAAACGAGCCGCCGGTAAAACCTGCCGTCAGACTGTTTTCATCAAATTTCGGCTTGTCATTCTTCAGCAGCACTACCCCGCCGGTACCTGCGCCATAAATACTGCCTGCCGGGCCTTTGATAATTTCGATACTGCCAATCTGCCCCGGGTCGAAGCTTAGCGAATGGGAGGCTGAATTATCGGGTGAGGTGAGCGGGATATCGTTCCAGTACACTTTAATGTTACGCAACCCATAAGGATCGCGCAGGGCGCTGCCACGCAACGATATTTTAAAATCGCCGGGCGCTTCTTCTTCCATCTTTACGCCGGGAACGGTGTTCAAAATCGGTAGTAAATCGGTTTGACTGTTCCGCTGTAAATCCCGGGTGCTCAGCAAAGCTACCGCACCCGCGGTCTCCAGCAGGCGACGGTTGCTTTCGTAACCCGTAACGGTAACCGTATTTAACGAATTGCTGTTGCCCGACAGCTGTATGCCCACAAACGAGGCATCTGCCGATAGCTTTACCTGCTGGGTTTCATACCCCATATAAGATACCGTTAAGCCCAAACCTGTGGCCGGTGCTTTAATTTCAAACACCCCGTTCTTGTTGGTTTGCGTAACGGTATGGGTACCGGTAACGGTCACCGTAGCGTTGGGAATAACCGCACCGGTCTCGCGGTCGGTTACTTTACCGCTGAGCATTTGCTGCGCGTGCAGCACTGCCGCACTCAGCAGCAGGCTACAAGCCAATAAAAGTTTTTTCATACCTGGCCGTTACGGGTTAATTACAGTTTCAGCCATCAGTATATGGAACGTTTTATGCGCAGCATCAGCCATGGCACGTACGTCGGCATCGGGTTTGCCTGCCTTTACCGCTGCATTTAATTCCCGGCATTGCTGCACAAGAGTATCTAAGTCGGCCTTGTATTTGGGTGTGTCACTGCCTTTAGGCGCTTTAGACTGCTGCCATTTCTGGGCGGCGGCCAACAGGGCATCATTATTTTCTTTTAATGGCTGAAAGTTGCCGGCCATGGCCGTATGTAAAGTTTTATTGGATAAATCGTGAAAAGTATCCATCTCCTTCCAGCCGGTTTTTTGCTGGGCGTAAGAAGTAAATGAAAGTAATAAGGCGATTATAAACAGATATACAGTTTTCATTTTAAGATAAATAAACGCCGCACAACTATTAAGTCACTTGCACTTTATGAGTACAAAATGGCTTATTGCATGCAACGATGAATAGATAAATTGGGAATTTATAAAAGGCAAATGTTAAGCATTCATTTGAATACTTAAGAGCGATAATGACAATAGGTTATCCGCACTGCCTTGGAATGAAACTTATACCTGCTGCGGAGGATGGAAAACGGCGGAGTAGGTTTGCACGGGTTGCAAAGGCTGATAGGGAGTATTAATCAGCTGCAATAAGTTATTATGAAATTGAGGTAAATCAACGGTGGTAAAAAATGCTTCCTGGAACAGGCTTTTCTGAATCTGGCGCTCAGTGCCCTGCTCCTTTTCTTCGGCCTGGCGAAGCTTTTTCATCAGGTAGCAGTGGCCGTTACAATGCAGCCAGGGCCGGTCTTTGTTTTCGCAAAGCTGGGCGGCAATGTATTTTTGATTGAATGAAAAACCGGCGTATACAAAGAACCTTGATAAATTACAGCTTATCAGCGCTATGAGCAGCGTTATGGCAACAATGCGGTTCAACATTTTGCGGCAAAGGTAGAAAATTATTGATTAAAGTTTAGAAGGCCCAAGCAATCCCGACTTTCTTTAATAAAAACTCACTCTTTCACTATCTTATAATTTTGGTATTCACTTACCCGCCATCCCGTCCAGTCCTCAATCTTTTGCAGCAGGCGGCGGCGAAAGGACAGGTGCCGCTTAATTTCGGCAGGGTTTACCTCCAGTTTCCAGTTTTGGGCAGCAATGCGCCGCTGCATTACGGCCGGGTGAGTATCGGTGAAAGGCAGCAGGCGGTCAGCATTTTTAAAATCAAATTGAAAGGTAGCCCCCATGTGCTCGTTCATCCAGCTTTCGTCATGATAAAACTGGTTAAAGTTGCGCACCTTGTTTTCCAATCCTTTGGGTGGCTTTACCCAACCATAGTGGTAGATGTAGGCATCTATCAGCTTTACATTCAGTTTGCGGTCATCGTACCGGAAACCCTGTGCATCCCGGTAGGAGTGTATATACTTTGGGTTGTTGCGCACCACACGTATTTCGCGCCGGTACCAGCGCCGTGAATGGGCGATATAATCATACGAACCATAGAAATGCAGATACTTTAACAGCAACCCCTCCACTGATGGGTCGGCCAAATTTTCTTCCATCTCCTTTCTAATCACCGGCAGATACCGCTCATGTACCACCTCATCCCCCTGAATATAAAAAGCCCAGTCTGCATCAGGAGAAATAGCGGCAAAGGCCTTATCCGTTTCTTTGGCGAACACTACGCCACCCTCGCGCAGGTCATCAGCCCAAACGGTAGATATAATTTTGATTTTTGGTGAATTGATGCCTTGAATCAGTTGCTCGGTACCGTCATCGCAGTTGCCCAACGCCACCACAAATTCATCGCAGACAGGTAAAATAGAAGTAATGGCTTCTACAATCGGGTAATCATTTTTTACCGCGTTGCGAATAAAGGTGAAACCGGCAATTTTCATAAAGAGTTCCCTAAGCCCCTAAAAGGGGAACAGAAATATAGCTTTTGATGATTTAAAGCGTATATAATGTCTTTTTTCACTTCTAAGATTTAAGTATATTATTACTCCCCCCTTCAGGGGACGGGGGCTTCCTACTTCCCGCTGGTACGCCAGTACATGTAGACAATGCCCAGCACCACAATCAGGCCAAGTACTACCAGGCCGGTTATGCCTTTGCGTTTGTCCTGGCGCATAATCCAAATGAGCAGGGCTACCAGCGGCAGGGCAAACACCAGCCAGAATATCAGGGAAGGGAGAGTCATTCTTTTAAGTAAAAAGTAAAAATTCAAAAGTCAAAATGACTTTTGTTTAAGTTATCTGTTCAAAACTTGACGAGCTGTTTAAATCACTCATTCTGTCATTCTCTAACGCATTCATTAGCGTCAAAAGGGCATCCGGGCTAAGGGTGATACATCTTGTCCGGTAAATTCTCCTTTCAGGTATTTGTAGTAGCCGGCTATGGCAATCATAGCGGCGTTATCGGTGCAATACTGAAAATCAGGAATAAAAGGGTTCCAGCCCTGCGCTGCACACAATTGCTGCAAACCCTGCCGCAGGCCCGTATTGGCTGATACCCCTCCGGCTAAGGCAATATCTTTAATACCATATGCTTGAGCCGCTTTTTTCAGCTTGTTCAGCAAAATGGTAACAATGCGTTGCTCCACCGAAGCGCAGATATCCGGTAAATGCTCCTGAATAAAGTTGGGGTTCTTGGCCTGGTTGTCACGGATAAAATATAAAATTGCAGTTTTCAGACCACTAAAGCTAAAGTTATACCCCGGTATCTGCGGCTCCGGGAACCGGTAAGCATCCGGATTACCCTGGCGGGCATACTTGTCAATCAGCGGCCCTCCGGGATAAGGCAGCCCTAAAATTTTACTGGTTTTATCCATGGCTTCGCCGGCAGCATCATCCTGCGTCTGGCCGATGATTTCCATATCGAAATAATCTTTTACCAGCACAATCTGCGTATGTCCGCCCGAAACGGTGAGGCACAAGAAAGGAAAGGAAGGTTTACGTTCGCCGATAAAATGCGCCAGCACATGGCCCTGCATATGGTTTACCTCGATAAGCGGAATATTTTGCGCCAGTGCAAAAGCTTTGGCAAAAGAGACGCCCACTAAAAGAGAGCCTAAAAGCCCCGGCCCGCGTGTAAAAGCTACCGCATCAATATCATTTTTATGTATTTTTGCGTTAACTAATGCTTGTTGCACAGCCGGAATGATATTTTGCTGATGAACGCGCGAAGCCAGTTCGGGTACTACGCCGCCGTAGGCCTGGTGTATGGTTTGATTAGCAACCACATTGCTGAGCATCACACCATCCGCACAAATGGCTGCCGACGTATCATCGCACGAAGATTCGATTCCTAAAATTACAGGCATTAGTATTTACCAATTTTAAAGGGCAAAGTTATCAAAAAAGTACTTAAAATAGCGTTAGTTCTGGTGTTGCTGGTGGTATTGATACTTAGCCTGGCTTTATTACTTTT
>CAXTCH010000166.1:0-7452 GCA_964241945.1 uncultured Mucilaginibacter sp. | reverse complement strand
ACAAAAACCGCTATATGAACTGGAAAGAACAACTGGCTGTAAAAAGAGCAGATGCGGCTTTGGCAGCGCACTTGCCGAAGTAGCAGGAAAAATTAATCTTCTCATTGTAAACGATAGCGCAGCAACTTCCCAATAAGTCTATTAAACAAGCACAGCTACGAAGTTGCTTCGTCGTCCCTCCCGGCAATGACAAAACTTTATAATTTCATCTGCACATCCGCATACTCGCACATCTGCACATCAATCATTTATGCTTCCCCACTCCTACCTGCTCACAATATTCCAACACCGGGCAGGTGCTGCAATGCGGCAGGTTACCGGTGCAAATGTGCTTGCCAAACGGCATCAGCAGGCGGTTGATATCAATCCATTGCTCTTGCGGTACTTCTTGCTCTAAAGCCAGCAAAGTTCTTTCGGGCGTTGAAGCTTTTATATAGCCCCAGCGGTTCACCACCCGGTGTACATGGATATCTACACTAATAGCCGGCGTATGCGTGGCTACGCCCAGCGCCAAATTAGCGCATTTGGGGCCTACCCCTTTTAAATCAGTCAGTGCGGTATAATCGGCAGGCAGCTGGCCGTTATATTTTTCGATAGCCGTGTGGGCTATGTCCAACATGGTGTAAGCCTTTTGTCCGTTATAAGAGGAACCATACAACAGCTTCTCTAATTCCTGCGGACTCAATTGCAACAGTTCCTCAGGTGTTCGTGCCTTTTCAAACAAACGCAGGGAAACGGGTATCGACACCTCATCCATAGTGCGGATGGAAATGATGCACGACATCAATTGCTCAAATAACGAAGTATAACCGCGTTCGTACAAATCAAACATGGCTGCCTTTGGGTAAGGAGCAATTGCTTCCGCTATGCGGCTCAGCATGTCGGTTAAGTCAAAAGGCTTTATGTCAGGCATGCAGAGATAACAGGCATTGCCACTAAAAGATTTAAGGAGCTATTTGAAATTTCTTATATAAAATTCAGTCTTACCTTCTCTTATCTAAAATCTCATATCTCCCGTCTCACGAAGTATGGTCGCACACAATTTTCCATTCGCCGTTAATTTTCCGGAACCATAGCGTGAAGTAACCGCCGGGTTCGTCTTTCTCACGTTTCAGCCGCCAGCCGCCCAGCATAAAAGCGTTGGTAGCGTCCAGCAGGTCTACCTTCATGATGGTAAAAGTTAAATTCCCCATGGCGGCTTTGCCGGGGTAACGCTTTTTGTAGTTGTTGAGCGTGTTCTGCCAGCCGTAAGTGGGCGCGCTTGCCCCTACAAACAGCAGCGAGTCCGAGTGCCAGTAGCCCTGCATAAAGCCGTCCACATCGCCGCGGTTCCAGGCCTGGCGCTGAGTTTCCAATACTTTTAAAATGGCTTCTCTATCCTGCGCATGGCAGAGGTTAAACAGCAATGCGCAAATAACCGTGAGTAAAAACTTTTTCATATGGTAAGATAAACATTTTTGCGGGCAAAAACTTTTAGCTTTACTCTCACTAACCCCCTCTGCATGGAAAACCTGATACTCTGTTTTGGTGAAATATTATGGGATGCTTTTGGCGACGGCAAAAAGGCAGGCGGCGCACCTTTTAATGTAGCCCGGCATCTGGCGCAGCAGCAAGCCAATGTGGTATTCGCCAGCCGCGTGGGTGATGATGCATCCGGCGATGAACTTATAGATTTTATGGATCAGGCCGGAATGGATACCCGTTTAATTCAACACGATGACCAGTTTCCTACCTGTGAAGTAACTGTGCAGTTAGATGAAAGGCAGCAGGCCAAATACATCATTCCCAAGCCGGTATCCTGGGACAACATTCAGCCAGAAAAGACTTTACTCAATACGGCCGCCGAGGCTTCGGTCATCGTATTTGGCAGTTTAGCCAATCGCGACGAAACCACCCGCAATACCCTCCTCGACCTTTTAGACGAAAGTGAAGCCATGCGGGTATTTGATGTAAATCTGCGTGCTCCGCATTATAACCTCGACACTATTGAAGCGTTGGCGGCCAAAGCCGACGTGATTAAAATGAATGAGGAAGAAGCCGCCCTGCTTATCAGCGTTCCGCCGGGGCATGAACCTTTGCAGGATGAGATACTGGAATTTAGAAGCAAGTACCATACCCATACGGTCTGCATTACCCGCGGCGAAAACGGCGCGCTTATATGGCACGACGGCAAATTTTACGAACACCCTGGCTACCAGGTACAGGTGGCCGATACCGTAGGCGCCGGCGATTCCTTTCTGGCTACTTTGATTAATGGCCTGCTGCGGCAGCAGCCTATGGACCAGGTACTGTCGCAAGCCTGCGCCATAGGCGCGTTCGTGGCCAGCCAGCGGGGGGCTAATCCGGTGTATGATGAGGAAGCGATAGAGCGGATTAAGAACTCGTGAATCAGACGCGCTATTGTCATTTTTACACAACAAATATCATTCAGTTGCCATAGGGTTAAACTTTTGCGAAATTTTATTCGTTACTTTAAAATAGAAAGGGATACCTATGCGTGGTTTTGGATTTTCAAAGCACATCCCCCGCGAAATACCAAAAGGCGGGTTCGATGAATTACTCAAATTATTTCTGGAGCTGCTCAACTATACCTCCGGCGATGCAGGCGAAGCCTTAGCCTGGCTCAATGAACTGGACAAGCAATACAACATTACCAATGACGACTACGGCATGGGCAATTTTATTGATGACCTGAAGCAAAAAGGCTATTTAACAGAAGATAACGAGAAAGGCGAATTTAATATTACGGCCAAAACGGAGCAAAGCATCCGGCAGTCGGCACTGGAAGAAATTTTCGGCAAGCTGAAAAAATCGGGTAAGGGCAATCACCGCTCGCCGCAATCCGGCCAGGGTGACGAGCGCAACTCCGAGCGCCGCGAGTTTGAATTTGGCGACAGCCTGGACCAGATTGACATGACGCAATCTATCCACAATGCCCAGGTGAATCATGGCATCGGCGATTTTATGATGACCGAGCGCGACCTGGAAGTGGAGGAAATGGACTACAAAACCCTGACTTCTACAGTGCTGATGATTGATATTTCACACTCCATGATTCTGTACGGTGAGGATCGTATTACGCCAGCCAAAAAGGTGGCCATGGCGCTGGCCGAACTGATTAAAACCAAATACCCGAAAGACACGCTGGATATTGTGGTGTTCGGTAATGATGCCTGGCCCATCAGCTTAAAGGATTTACCTTATTTACAAGTAGGCCCGTACCATACCAATACCTATGCCGGGCTGGAACTGGCGACTGATTTGCTGCGCCGCCGCAAAACCAGCAACAAACAGATTTTTATGATTACCGACGGTAAGCCCACCTGCTTAAAGGAAGGCACCAAGTATTATAAAAACAGTATCGGCCTCGACCGCAAGGTGGTGAATAAAACACTGACGATGGCTGCCCAGTGCAAACGGTTAAAAATACCTATCACCACTTTTATGATTGCCAAAGACCCCTACCTGCAGCAGTTTGTGCGCAAGTTTACCGAAACCAACGGCGGCAAGGCATTTTACAGCTCATTAAACGGTTTGGGTGAATACATTTTTGAGGATTACATCCGCAACCGGAGAAAAACAGTGAGGTAATTGCAGGGTGACGAAGACCGGAGTCGGGAAGTCCGATAGTCCGGTAAATAAGTATAAAAAGTAATTAAACAATAACTACCTTCCGGCTCTTCGGACTTCCCGACTCCGGTCTTTTTAAAAAGCAATGAACGAAAAATCAAATATAAAAACCCTCGGCCAGCTAAAGCAAACCGATTACCGGAGCCGCTCGGTAAAAGAGGAACTGAGAGAAAACCTGATTTTGCAACTGCAAAAGCGCGAAGGTGGCTTTGAAGGCATTGTGGGTTATGAAGATACCGTAATCCCCGATTTGCAAACCGCCATCTTGTCCCGTCATAACATATTGTTACTGGGCTTGCGCGGGCAGGCCAAAACCCGTATTGCCCGCCTGCTGGTAAATTTGCTGGATGAGTATATGCCCTACATTGAAGGCTCAGAGCTATATGATGACCCACTGGCTCCTATCTCTTGGTATGGTCACCATAAAATTAATGAACTGGGCGATGATACCCCGATTGCATGGGTGCACCGCTCCGAGCGCTATACCGAAAAGCTGGCGACGCCGGATGTAACCGTAGCCGACTTAATTGGCGACGTTGACCCCATTAAAGCCGCTACCCTGAAATTAACTTATTCGGACGAGCGGGTAATCCACTTCGGCTTGATACCCCGTGCACACCGGGGGATATTTGTAATTAATGAACTGCCCGATTTGCAGGCACGTATACAGGTATCGCTGTTTAATATTCTGCAGGAAAGAGACATTCAGATACGGGGTTTTAAACTGCGCCTGCCTTTGGACATTCAGTTTATGTTTACGGCCAACCCGGAAGACTATACCAACCGTGGCTCCATCGTAACGCCGCTGAAAGACCGTATTGAAAGTCAGATTCTGACGCATTACCCGCGCACCGTAGAAATTTCACGTCAAATTACCCAGCAGGAATCACAGCTTACCCCTGAGCAGCGGGTAGCCGTAGAGGCGGACGGCCTGGTAAAAGATTTGGTAGAGCAGATTGCTTTTGAAGCGCGTAATTCGGAATATATCGATAAAAAATCGGGAGTATCAGCCCGTTTAACCATATCGGCCTATGAGAACCTGATCAGCAACGCCGAGCGCCGCATGATTATCAATCATGAAAAAAGCACTTTTGTGCGCATTGCCGATTTCCTGGGCGTCATTCCCGCCATTACCGGTAAAATCGAGCTGGTGTATGAGGGCGAGTTAGAAGGGCCGGCCAAGGTGGCTAACATTTTAGTAGGCAAGTCCATCAAAACGTTGTTCTCTAAATTCTTCCCTGATCCTGAAAAAATCAAGAAGGGCAAGAAAGCCAACAGCACCAATCCGTATAACGACATTGTAAGCTGGTTCGCTTCGGGCAACACCCTGTCGTTGGTGGATGATCTGCCTTTGCAGGAATATAAAAAGCTGTTGAATTCAGTAAGCGGATTGAAAGAACTGATTAAACAGTTTCATCCGCGATTGACTGATAACCAGCAATTGTTGCTGATGGAATTTGCTTTGCATGGCCTGGCCGAATTCTCGCAACTAAGCAAAGGTTATTTAGATAACGGCTTTGCTTTCGGCGATATGTTTGACAGTTTGTTCAACCTGCAGCCTGAAGACGATGACCTGGATTTCAACGACGACAAGTATTAACACCTCACTCAACCCTCTCCTTTGGAGAGGGTTTTAAGTTTATTTATAAAAGTCTCCCCCTCTGGTGGAGATTTAGAGGGGGCTACTTGCTAACCAGTGTACTTTTAAGTAACATTGCCGCAAAAGCTGGAAAGCTGCATTTTCAGCTTCTCCATACCCCGATTTAAATACCCATGAAGGGACAAGCATTCAACATTATTCTGATCGGCTTTGGCCTGCTGCTGCTCGATTTTTATGTCATCGGCGGCATTCGCGGCGCTTTTAAAAAACGTAAATGGCCGTATAGTCCGGGTTTCAGCAGGGCTTATTGGGTGCTTTCCGTTGTGCTGGTTATCGGCATGTTCATTAGTATTTATGTAAAACTGGGCGTAGGCATCCGGGCGGCTACACTGATGATATTTTTTTTGCTGTTTGCCGCTAAAGCTTGCTTCCTTCCCTTTATTGTTATTGATGATATCCGGCGGTTAATTCTACGCTTATCCGGCCGCTTTAAAAAAGCACCTGCGTTCAGGCCGGTTATCGGTACACCTACACATGCAAAAGCGCCGGCCATTCCGCGCTCCGAGTTTTTGATGAAAGCCGGGGTTATTGCCGGCTCATTACCTATAGTGGGTTTGGCCAACGGCATTATCTCAGGCGCTTATGATTATCATATACGCCGTCAAACACTGTATCTTCCTCACCTGCCTAAAGCCTTCGATGGTATTCGTTTAGGGCAAATTTCTGATATTCATTCCGGCAGTTTTTATAATAAAACGGCAGTAATGGGCGGGGTAGAAATGCTATTGAGAGAAAAAACAGATTTCATATTTTTTACCGGCGATCTGGTTAATGCCCGCACTATTGAGTTCAGGCCATATTTTGATATTTTTAATAAGATTAAAGCGCCGCTGGGGGTGTATTCGTCTTTGGGTAACCATGACTATGGCGATTATTTTAACTGGCCGGATGCAGCGTCGAAGCAAAAGAATTTTGAAGATATCGTTACTGCGCATAAACTTTTGGGCTGGGATTTGCTGCGCAATACCAACCGGCGCTTAAAAGTAAATGGCGAGGAAATCGGCATCTTAGGGGTGGAAAACTGGGGCGAGTTGAGCCGTTTCCCAAAATATGGCCGTATGGATTTAGCTACCAAAAATACCGACGACCTGCCGGTAAAACTGCTGCTTTCGCACGACCCTTCGCACTGGCAGGCGCAGGTGGTGCCGCATTACCCGCAAATTGATGTGATGTTTGCAGGCCATACCCACGGCATGCAGTTTGGCGTTCGTGCCGAGCATTTTCAATGGAGCCCGATTAAATATGTATATAAAGAGTGGGCCGGCTTATATCATCAGGCGCAGCAGCAGTTGTATGTAAACGTGGGCTACGGCTTTTTAGGTTACCCAGGCCGTGTAGGCATCTTACCCGAAATTACCATTTTCACTTTAAAGTCGGGCATTGCGCCGGCCGTGGTTAAAGCGTAACAGAGCAAACAAAAACCCGAGCGCTGTGATTACCTTTGCATCACTTTATACATGAAAAAATTTCTGCAATCAGCTTTTGATTTTCTGCTGTTCAGCAATATTTTCATGTCGTTATGTGCAGTGGCGCAAGCGCTGGTTACTTTCGAGTTAATGGATGCGCGGCCTGTACCTGCGGTGCTGGCGCTGCTGTTTGCCTCCACTTTAGGCTTATATAATTTTTGCATTTTAATTACCCGGCCTATGCATCCCGAAAATTCAGCCTTCAGGCGGGTGCGCTGGTTTTTCGGTTATTACCGGCTTATGCTGGTGTTTACCATTGTAGCGCTGCTGGCATTGGTTCCTTTGTTCTTCATGCTGTCGGCAGCTTCAAAAATACTGCTCATTTTCTTGTCCATCTTGTCGGTAGCCTATGGCTTTCCATTATTCAGGATAGGAACTCATCAGTTTGGTTTACGGAATATACCCGGACTTAAGCCTTTTCTGATTACGCTGGTCTGGACGCTCAGTTGTGTATTGCTCCCGGTACTGGAAGCTCAATACCGCGATCATTTACAAATCAACACCCAGGATATTGCCATTTTAATTGCCAAGCGCTTTCTATTTATCGGTGCGCTCACCGTCCCCTTCGATATCCGCGATTTGTTTCACGACCGTCAGGCAGGGCTTAAAACCATTCCGGTGGCCCTGGGCGAAAAAAATGCTTATTTGTTTTGCCAGATCTTATTAGCCGGTTATGTAATATTACTGTTTATCTTC
>CAXTCH010000165.1:0-7478 GCA_964241945.1 uncultured Mucilaginibacter sp. | reverse complement strand
TCAGGCTTGGCATCCATCCAGTCGGTGGCAAAACGCCGGCCTGTACGGCCGAAGCCTGTGAATACTTCGTCTGCAACGGTAAAAATATTTTCGGCCTTACAATGCTGTATCAGTTCATTCAAATATTCCGCTTCGTACATCAGCATGCCTCCTGACCCTTGTATTAAGGGTTCGTAAATAAAGCAGGCCAATTCATTTTTTAACTGAGATACGCGTGATTTGATAGCATCAATGTTATTTGCATCTGGGGTATCTATAAATTCCACCTCAAACAGCATGGAATCAAAAGGAGCAGTAAACGCACTGCGGCCGCTCACAGCCATTGCGCCGAAAGTATCACCGTGATAAGCGTTGGTAAAAGCCAGCATCTTGGTACGCGGCTGGTCTTGATTGCTCCAAAACTGGAGGCACATCTTCAATGCTACCTCAACGGCCGTCGAGCCATTATCCGAATAAAATACTTTCGCTTGTGTTGATGGCAGTATTGCCAGCAAACGCTCCGCTAATTCAACAGCTGAAGGATGTGTAAAGCCTGCAAAAATTACATGCTCCAGTTGTTGTAACTGCTCAGCCACCTTTTTGGCAATATAAGGATGCGCATGTCCGTGGATATTCACCCACCAGGACGATACAGCATCTATGTAAGTCTTACCGTTCTCATCAAATAACAGGGCACCTTCTCCTCTCACAATCGGTACGGGTGGTTTGGCCGTTTGCATTTGCGTGTAAGGGTGCCATATTACCTGTAGATCTCGTTCAGTTAAATTCATATTTAGCTCTTCATTAAAAGCCGCACCACCTGCTGATCAACAGGAAAGGTAACATCTTCAGGCTTCAATTCTTCTAAGTTTACCCAGCGGAATGCCTGCAACACCTCGCCTTCGCCGTCAAAATCAAATACCTTGGTTTTAAAATTGAGCTGCAATGGCTCCAGGCTTTTTACTTTATAGTATACACTTATAACTTGAGAGTCGTTAAATGCCGACTTTACAAAAAAATCGGTGGTATAAAAATGATGGACTACTTCTATCGCGCAGTTGCATTCTTCCATAAATTCACGCTTTAGGCCGTCAATCAGCCCTTCGCCGTATTCTAAGCCTCCGCCAGGAAACTTTATAAATTGATAGCCATACTCCTGCTCATCGCTAATCAGTATTTCATGGTGTTCATTTACCAGCAAGCCATATACGCGTACATTAAATAAGGCCATTATTCAAAATGCTTTTTGTTACGGGTTACATTTTCTGTTGTCCACTCTATTTCCACACGTTTTGCCTCGGACCGTATAGGACAATTGGGCATACTGCAATAATGGCAGCATTCGGGCAAGCAGGGATCAGTATGAATAAACAGTTCCGTTTTAACCCCGCCTTTGGCATTAATCAACTGATCAACCAGGGCTACTTCCTCATGCACCCTGTTTAAATCAAAATAGTTAGGCAGCGTCATGTGACAATCGATATGAAGCTCGGGGCCATACTTTTGCGCCCGCAAGTTATGTACGTCTATCCACTCCTCTTTGCGCTGGTCATTCAGTACGCTGATGATGTGCTGCACCACACTTAAATCAGCCTCATCCATCAGTCCGCCTACCGACTTACGAAGCAGCTGATAGCCTGTCCACAAAATATACAAACCGACTACAATAGATAACACACTATCAAGCCATAAAATCTGCGTAAAATAAATCAGCATCAAGCCAATTACCAAACCACCACTGGTTACCATGTCGGTCAACAAGTGACGACCATCAGCCTCTAACGTAATGGACTTCAACTTTTTACCTTGCCTGATCATGTACCAGCCCAGAAAACCATTTATGGCGCCGGTGAGTCCGATGATGGCAGCACCTATAAGGAGTTCCTGCACTTTGGCAGGATAGAATAAGCTGTAAATAGATTTAAACAGGATGCCGACGCCTGCAATACTAATCAAGGCGCCTTCAATAAATACAGAAAAATATTCCACTTTGCCATGCCCATACGGATGGTTTTCATCACGCGGCTGCGAAGCAAGGTAAATACTGAAAAATGCAAAGCCGCTGGCTACTACGTTCACTATACTTTCGGCCGCATCGGTAAGCACAAAATTAGAAGCAGTAATAAAGTAAGCGCTGAACTTGGCCAACATTAAGAAAACGCTTAAAATAAGCGCAATGATGATAATTTTACGTTTCTCCTGCACAGCTTTTATTTGCGGGCAAAGTTAGCAATAAGGGATTTGATTTAAGGTTTTAGCATTTCTATTTCAGATTTATTTTTCTTTTGACATACCGGCAGGCAATTCAACAAAATAAAGGGCGGTTATCGCGATCAGTTAATTTTATCTTTTAATAAGCAGTATATCAAAAACAACAAATCCTGAATTGAACTTTTAAAATCAGAAGTTTAAAAATTTATATTTGCCGCTGATATACAAAGCACTATGAGCATACTAAGTAACCGGATTAATAATCTGACAGAATCACAGACCATGAAGATGAATAAAATGGCCCGTGAACTTGCCGCCAAAGGCGTTGATGTAATAAGCCTGAGCTTGGGCGAACCTGATTTTCATACCCCTGATTATATAAAACAGGCTGCCAAACAAGCGATGGATGAAAATTACACCTACTACACACCCGTAGCCGGTTACCCAGAACTGCGCAAGGCAGTTGCCAATAAACTAAAGGCCGAGAATAATCTGGATTATGATTTCAGCCAGATTGTGGTTTCTACCGGCGCAAAACAGGCACTGGCCAACGCAGTGCTGTGCCTGGTTAATCCCGGCGAAGAAGTGATTATTCCTACTCCATACTGGGTTTCTTATTCTGAAATAGTGAAGCTGGCCGAAGGCAAAAGTGTATTTATTGACACCACCGTTGAGCAAAACTTTAAAATTACGCCTGAGCAATTGGAAGCCGCTATTACGCCGCAAACCAAATTGTTTATGTTCTCATCCCCTTGCAACCCCACCGGGAGCGTATATAGCAAAGAAGAATTGGAAGGCTTAGCTAAGGTATTTGAGCGCTATCCGCAGATTTACATATTATCTGACGAAATTTACGAGCATATCAACTTTGTTGACCAACATGAATCTATAGCACAGTTTGAATCCATTAAAGACCGGGTGATTATTATCAATGGCTTTTCAAAAGCTTATGCGATGACCGGCTGGCGCATCGGCTATTCGGCCAGTCATAAAGAGTTAGCTACAGCAATTGATAAGCTTCAGGGGCAAATTACCTCAGCCACTTGTTCTATCACACAGCGTGCCGGTGTGGCCGCTTACTCGGGTGGGTTAGAAAGCGTGCAGCAAATGCGCGACGCCTTTAAACGCCGCCGGGATTTGGTGTATGGTTTATTAAAAGAAATACTAGGCCTTAAAGTAAACTTACCCGATGGCGCTTTTTATTTTTTTCCTGATGTAACGTCTTACTTTGGCAAAAGCTACAATGGCAAGGTCATTAACGATTCGGATGAATTAAGCTTGTTTTTATTAGAAGAAAGTCATGTGGCTGTAGTAGGCGGCGATTCATTCGGCGACCCCAAATCGCTTCGGTTATCGTATGCTGCTGCAGACGATAAATTAGTTGAGGCAATTAAACGCATTAAAGCAGCTTTGGAGAAGCTGCTTTAACAGTTTTCTATACAAACACAAAAGCCACGCTGAGTAGCGTGGCTTTTGTGTTTGTATAAATCGTTTTAAGTACTTACAAGCCAAATCCGTAAGCTATGCGCAAGGCGGCAATGCCGTAATTGTTATCTTTACCTGAAATACTTTCGTATCGTGCACCGATATCAATATGCTTCATTGAATAACCCAGGCCCGGAGATAAGTCCAGTTTAACATCTTTTGAATTGTTAAGATAGTTAGCCTTGGTTTCAAATGCAGCACCTGCTTCGCCGCTCACATAAATTTTCGTACCCAAGTATAACTTAGCACCTAATTTTACCGGCACCAGTCCTAACGACTGGTATTTGTCGGCGTTGTTGGTGTAAGGTATATTTTTTCCAAAAGCATTATAAAAGCCGGAAGTAAGCATCAGCATGGTATGCTTGGTTAAGCCATATTGCAACCGCAACGTACCACCCAACACTCCGTTTGAGTAATTAGTTAAGTTGCCGGTAGGTATTGCACCTTCAATGCCTATTCCGAAACGCCATTTGTTAGGCGGCGCTAATGACTGAGCTTTTGCCTTGTTTCCGAAAAGTGATGCTGTAGCGATCGCCGCTATAGCAAGGAGTTGGATTGTTTTTTTCATTTAGTAATTAGCGACTATTATACCATTACAAGCCGAAACCGTAAGCTATGCGCAAAGCTGCAATACCATAGTTGTTACCCTGGCCTGAAAAGTTTTCGTAACGGGCGCCAATATCAACATATTTGGTAGAAAAACCAAGTCCTGGAGACAAGATTAACTTTGTGTTTTTGCTGCCGTCAGGGTTTTCATAAATTGAAACTTCCCTGGTTTCGAATCCGGCACCAACTTCACCGCTTAAGTAAAAGCCACCACCTAAATAACCTTTGATGCCCGCTTTAACTGGCACCATACCAAATGAAGGATAATGGTCACTTACCACAACGCCGTTTTGACCTGAATACACAGTTGTTCCCTTTTTACCAAAAGCATTATAATAGCCTGACGTTAACATTAGGGCTACATTCTGATTTACACCATATTGAATTCGAGCAGTACCTCCCAAACCAATATTTGAAACATTACGCAGGTTACCGGTTGGCAAAAACCCTTCTACACCAACGCCGAAACGCCATTTGTTGCTCGGCGTAGTTGATTGCGCACTTGCTTTAGTACCGAACAATGATGCTACAGCAATACCTGCCACAGCAAAAAATTTAGTCATTTTTTTCATAATGATATTTGTTAAGTTAAACTCGGCAACTGGTGCCGCTCACTGCCACTCAACAAACATGTTGCCAGTTTATGCTAAATTAAGATACTTTAACATTAAAGTGGTCTCAACTTTGCTACCGCAAAGACATTGATGTCAGTCGCCTGAATGTAATTTAATTCTGTAAATCAGCAGTGTTAAAAGGTAATAGGCTATTAATTTTGGTTATAACAACTGAGTGAAAAATTTTTGAAAATACTGACATAGGATATGACAGAATGATTGTATTTATGTAAAGAAACTGCTACAGTGTACTTTCCGGTAAACGTAACATTATTAATAACTTATGATAGATTCACTGCATAAATGTCATCTGCCATTTGTTTGTTTGGGGTATAAATTTATTCTATTTAAATAAAATAGACACTTAAATTTCCAAACTAAAAATCCGTTATCAAATTAAAATCGTAGGCTTTTTATAGTAATGGTTAACATTCAGTTAACAAATTGAAGAGAAAAAAAATTATTTTTAATAAACCCTAAAAGAAATGCGATGTCAAAGTATTTCAATTGATTATTTAGTTATTTAAAATTCAATCCGGTTTAACTTTTTTAAAACAATTTGACAATTGGTGTTAGAAAAAAAACAAAAAAATTTAAGTAATTTGCAGGCTAAGATAAATGCAGCCTTTCGGGGGAGTGTTGAAAAAAATTACATATCAACTATAAGTAGTAAACTTTATTGATGCTATTTTTACAAATTATTTAAGCAGGGTTAATACATGCGTAAAAAACTACATGAGAAGATTTCTCAGTTTAAAGATGCGACAGTAATTAAAGAAAAAGGTCTGTATCCGTACTTCAGAGCAATTGACTCGGGGCAGGATACCGAGGTGATGATTGATGGCAAACGCGTTTTGATGTTTGGCTCAAATTCATATTTGGGTTTAACTTGTCACCCTAAAATTAAAGAAGCATCAAAAAAAGCAATTGATAAATACGGAACCGGTTGTGCCGGCTCCAGATTTTTAAATGGTACTCTTGATATTCACGTTGAGTTGGAAAGACGTCTGGCTCAGTGGGTGGGTAAAGAATCGGCTTTGTTATTCAGTACCGGCTTCCAGGTAAATTTGGGAGTATTGTCTTGCATTACCGGCCGTAATGATTACCTCATCATTGATGAATATGACCATGCTTCTATTATAGATGGATGCCGTTTATCGTTTTCAAAGGTCATCAAGTTCGCTCATAATGATATGGACGACTTGCGCCGCAAAATTGGTATGCTGCCTGAAGATGCGGTTAAAGTTATTGCTGTTGATGGCATTTTTAGCATGGAAGGCGATATTGTAAAACTGCCAGAAATGGTTGAAATTGCAGACCAGTATGGTGCCAGTATAATGCTTGATGATGCACACAGTTTGGGCGTGATCGGCGAAAACGGCTCAGGTACAGCATCTCATTTTGGCTTAACTGACAAGGTAGACATGATTACCGGTACTTTTAGTAAATCATTAGCTTCATTAGGTGGTTTTATTGCCGGCGATGAAGACCTGATTGATTATTTAAAGCACCGCGCTCGCTCCTTGATGTTTAGCGCCAGTATGCCTCCGGGTATGGTAGCCAGCGTTTTGGCCGCTTTGGAGATTATTGAAACCGAACCGGAGCACATGGAAAAGCTTTGGGCTAATACTAATTATGCCATGAAGCTTTTGCTGGACGAAGGTTTCGACTTAGGTCCGACTGAAAGCCCGATTTTGCCGATATACATCCGTGATAATGATAAAACTTTCATGGCTACCAAGCATTTGCAGAAGAATGGCATTTTTGTAAATCCTGTGGTTTCTCCTGCTGTACCATCAGACTCTTCTTTGCTTCGCTTCTCCTTAATGGCTACACATACATTTGATCAGATTGATGAGGCGGTTGATAAAATTGCTAAAGCCTTTAAAGATGTAGGTGTAACTACCATTAAAGAAAAAATATGATAAAGGCAGTACCGGTTAGCTCAAAAAAAGAGTTAGGTACCTTTGTTGATTTTCCGCATGATTTATACAAAGATGATCCTAACTACGTACCTGAGCTTTTTATTGCTCAGCGTGATTTGCTAACCAAACATCCCTTTGTTAAGCACAATCCGCTACAATGTTTTTTGGCTTATCAGGACAACAAGGTAGTAGGCCGCATTGCTGCAATATTAAATAAACATCATAACGAATTCAATAACGCCAACGACGGCTTTTTTGGCTTTTTCGACAGTATAAATGACCAAGATGTAGCTAACGCTTTGATTGCGGCCGCCGCACAATGGCTGAAAGAAAAAAAAGTAAGCTCTATTATTGGACCGGTAAATTTTTCGACCAATGAACCGAGCGGCTTACTGATTGATGGTTTTGATAGTCCGCCCATTATTCAGATGACGTATAATTACCCCTATTATGCGCAATTGATTGAGAATGCAGGTTTAAAAAAGCAGATTGATTTAATTGCTTATAATTTTGATGCGGATGATTATAATGACAAATCCTTTAAAATGCTGGATCAGCTGCAAGCACGTTTACAACGGAGTGATATTTTCGTTCGTAAACTGAATTTAAAAGACTTTAAAAACGAGGTAGCTAAAGTACGCGAAGTTTACAACAGCGC
>CAXTCH010000164.1:0-7551 GCA_964241945.1 uncultured Mucilaginibacter sp. | reverse complement strand
AGCGTTAACGGTAAACATAGGTTACTCTACCGAGCACAGCAATAATTTAGATTACCTGCACAGCACCACCTTTAATTACCCTGCCTTTTACGAAGATTTTTATCAGGACAACACCACACTTGTGCGCCAGCGCAATCTGAACTTACAGGCCGACTATACATTGCCCTTGAAGAATGGCAAGCTGGAGGCAGGTTATCGCACTACAGTTAACCGTACTGATAACAATTACATGGTAGATACCTCCAACTACCTTTTACAACCTCTCTTTTTACGGGATGACGAACAAACCAACGATTTTTTGTATAAAGAGAATGTAAATGCCCTGTATGCCAACTACCAGCATCAATTGGGTAAATTTAGCTTTCAGGTAGGTTTGCGCGCCGAGGATGCCCATATCCGCAGCCAGCTGACTTCAACCCAGGGCACCACCGGCGTACAGAATTTTAAGGACGATTATTTCAGATTATACCCCAGCGTTTTCCTGACCCAGAAACTTACCGATGATCAAACCCTGCAATTGAGTTACAGCCGGCGTGTATCGCGCCCCCGCGGCAACCAGATATCGCCGTTCCTGGACCGAAGCAACCCCTTAAACTACCAGCAGGGCAATCCCTACCTGCGCCCTGAGGACACGCATTCGTTCGAGTTAAGCTATATCAATTATTATAAAACGCTAACGCTTACTTCATCGCTGTACTACCGTTTAACCAATAACAATATACAGCAGGTTACTTTGCCGCTTACCGCTACTAATGCCGATACCACGTTAACCCAGTTTCAGAACGTTAAAAGCGCCAGCAATGCCGGTTATGAATTAATCGCCAAGGTAAGCCCCAGCAATGCAATAGATCTGACAGCCAATGTAAACGTATATTATCGCCATGTGGACGGGTTTATTTATCCAAATGCCGTGCGCCCCGATACTATACCCACTACTTCGGGCTGGGCTTACAATGCCAATTTAACGGCCA
The DNA here is from genome assembly GCA_964241945.1 of uncultured Mucilaginibacter sp. GTDB lineage: Bacteria > Bacteroidota > Bacteroidia > Sphingobacteriales > Sphingobacteriaceae > Mucilaginibacter. The sequence goes on along the minus strand of CAXTCH010000164.1, from coordinate 6,580 downwards.
CAATTAAGCCTTTACCTAAACTGTCTATCCAGCTTCGCGGCGATTACCAGAGCCGTCAGGCTATTACTCAAGGTTACATGAGGGCAATGTACGGCATGGACGGTGGTATACGCTATGACTTAACCAAGCAACTGAATTTAAGCGTAAACTCAAGAGACATATTTAACAGCCGCAAATTCCGGTCGGACATTAGCTATAACAACGCTACTCAAAGTGTAACCCAGTATTCCGAGCGCCGCTTCTCTTCACGTATTGTGTTATTTACTGCAGCTTACCGCTTTGGCGGCAACTCGGCAGCACGCCAGCGCAAACGCGAGCAGCAGGATCAGAATCAGGACTACCCGGACGACAATACACAGCAAAACAATTCTATCCAAAACAACACCGGTGGTACCGGCAATACCACCAATGGCGGCAAAGGCGCCGGTGGCACCAGCAATGTACCCAAAAGTTAATCAGTTATATAATTAACGGAAGCGGCCCCAATTGGGGCCGCTTCTTTTTTAAAAGTACATTTATAATTCACAGTCAGAACTCACGCTATCCGCCGTAAGATGATTTGCGGATAAACAGTTGCGACCTTAATACATGCTGCTTTTTAGGCAGGGGCTTGTCTTTGTTTTCTAAAGCGTCAAACAGCAGGGTTGCAGCTTTACAACCTATTTCGAATGCCGGCTGCGTAATAGTGGACAGCGGCGGGCACAGCAAGGGGGCAATCTGCAGGCTCGAGAAACTAATAATTTTTAAATCTTCAGGTATGCATATGTTGAGATCATTGCATACATAATAAGTAGCAAAAGCCAGGCGCTCAACCGATGAAAACACCCCATCGGGTTTAAGTTCGGTAAGGGCTTTTTGCAGTATCAGGAAGTTTTCAGTTTCATTGTTGCTGCAGTCAATAATCAACTCATCGTCAAAAGGCACCTCGTATTTATTAAGTGCATCCAAATAGCCCTGCATACGGGTTTTACCAATAGAAATGCTTTTGTTTATTACCAGGTAAGCCACTTTTCTGCATCCCGAACGCAGCAAGTGTTCGGTAGCGGCAAAGCTGCTTTCATAATCGTTTGTGGTAACCTTAGGTGCATCAATATCCTCATACACGCGGTCGAAGAACACAATAGGCATATTTTTTTCCTGCAGGTTGCGCAAGTAGTTGTGATCGTTCGACTCGCCCGATACCGACATAATGATACCATCTACCTTACCATTGTTCAGGTAGGTTACAAACGATTCCTCCTTTTCAAATACGTCGTCGGTACGGTAAAGCAATATGTAAAACCCCTTCTTCCGGGCTACTTCTTCAATACCGTTAATGGCCTGCGAAAAAAAGTCATTAGCAATTTCAGGTACAATTACCGCCAGTGTCTGCGTTTTTTTATCCCGCAGGTTGCTGGCATAGTGGTTAGGCAAAAAGTTGCGCTCCTTAGCTGCCTTTAGTATGCGCTCTTTCGTATCCTTATTAATATCCGCACCGTCGTTAAACGCTCTCGATATGGTAGATGTAGAAATATTTAACTCCTTAGCCAGAAGCTTAATGTTAACTTTATCCATTGACGCAAAGAATGTTGTGTTTTCAGGTTTGTTGCCAAATGTAATAAATGCTGACTGGGAATTAAACAGATAATTGATTTTTGGATCAGGATTTACAGAATTTGAGGATTAATAGGATTAGAAGTTGAAGGCAAACATCTTGTTGATCCTCAAATTCTATAAATCCTGATTCAAAATTCCATACAAACCTTTACCTTTACCCCGAATTCTTAAGGGGTGCCTTGCTTTGGTCCTCCGGTGCAGACTGCAGCTATACCGGACCAAACTGAAAGACAGGCTGAGATTATACCCATATAGCTTTGGAACAGAAGCAGGAGCCAGGACTTTTTCTATTGTCTTGTTTTTTGTCTCTCTCTTCCGGATGCTATAGCACCTGATCCGGATAATGCCGGCGTAGGGAGAGGTAAAAAAGTTAAGTGTACTGTGCGCAATTTACACCCTTAGCGGCAGATGGTTTAACTCATTATAGTGTACTAAACATCTTGAAAACATTCGTATTGGCTTTAACAGCCTTACTGCTGCCTATTTTGGCGGCAGCCCAATTCACCGTATCCGGTAAAATTACCGATCAGCAAACCGGCCAGCCTTTGCCCGGCGCTACCATTAGCCTGAGTAATACGCTCACCGCTGTAGCCAATGCTGAGGGCAGCTATAGCTTTACCCACCTCAAAGCACGTGATTACAGCATACGTGTTACTTACGTAGGCTATGCTGCCTCCGAAAAAGGCATTACACTAACCGGCGACCAAGCCGTTAATATTGCACTGGCAAAAAGCAATTTCCTTACCGAAGAAGTGACCGTTAGTGCCACCCGTGCTTACAAAAATTCGCCCATTGCCTTTACCAATTTGAATAAGCAGGACCTGCAAAAAAACAATTTTGGGCAGGATGTACCCTATCTGCTTAATCAAACACCATCGGTAGTCATTACTTCGGATGCAGGCACCGGCATTGGCTACACCGGCATCCGGGTACGGGGCTCCGACCAAACCCGTACCAATGTGACCATCAACGGCATCCCGCTTAATGATGCCGAAGACCAGGGGGTGTATTTCGTGGATTTACCCGACTTAGCTTCATCGGTAGATAACATACAAATTCAGCGCGGGGTAGGGACATCTACTAATGGCGCAGGGGCATTCGGCGCCAGTATCAACATTCAAACCAATACCCGGCGCGATACCGCCTATGCAGATATCAACACCTCGGCAGGTTCGTATGGTACGGTAAAGACTACGGTGAGTGCAGGTACCGGCCTGCTGGGCGGCCATTTCACGCTGGACGGCCGCCTGTCGCGCATTGCTTCCGACGGGTATATTGACCGCGCTTCATCCAACCTGCGCTCTTTCTTTTTGAGTGGCGCCTATTACACTAAAAATACCATCATCCGCGCCAATGTATTTTCGGGAGTGGAGCGTACTTATCAAGCCTGGGATGGGGTGAATGCCGATTCGCTGTATTATGGCAACCGCCGCTATAATGAGTTAGGAATCATAGACCCTAATAAGCCAAATGGTCCGTTTTATAAGAATCAAACCGATAATTATACGCAAAATCACTTTCAATTATTGGTTGACCATAAATTCAGCGACAAGTTCTCATTCAGCGGCGCTTTACATTATACCAAAGGTTACGGGTATTATGAAGAATACCGGAATGCTGACCCGGTAGCCAATTATAACCTGAAACCGGTAATTTACGGCACTGATACTTTAAGCACTACCGATTTGGTGCGCCGTTTATGGCTCAATAATGATTTTTACGGTGTTACTTATAATTTCAAATACCGGCCTGTAAACAATTTAAATTTAACCTTGGGCGGCGCTTACAACCAGTACCGGGGTGCACATTACAACAATATTGAGTGGACGCAGGAAAGTACCACCATTCCGCCAGATTATGAATATTCACGCAACACGGCCAAAAAGAACGATTTCAACATTTTTGCCCGGGCCGATTATCATGTGGGTAAATTCCTGTTGTATGGCGATATGCAGTACCGCAACGTTTGGTACTCCTTTTTCGGGCTCGACCGTAATCTGGTCAACATTCAGCAAGCGGTTACCCTCAACTTTTTCAACCCCAAAGTGGGTTTGACTTACGAAATTAACCAGCGTAACAACGTGTATGCCTCCTTCGCCGTGGGTAACCACGAACCGAACCGGGATGATTTTGTGAACTCAACACCGGATAATCGCCCGAAACCGGAAAGGTTAGACGACTTTGAAGCCGGGTACCGCACCGTACAAGGTATATTCAGTGGGGGCATTAATGGCTTTTACATGCATTACAATAACCAGTTGGTACTTACCGGTTCACTAAACGATGTAGGCGAAGCCATACGCACCAACGTAAAAGACAGCTATCGCAAAGGTATTGAGCTGGATGGCCGCTTCCGGTTTACCCGTCAGCTAAGTTGGGCGGTTACTGCCGCTTTAAGCGCCAACAAAATCAAAAATTACACCCAGTATTTCAACCAGTACGACGACAACTATAACCTGACAGGCCAGGTAAGCGAGACCCTGGCAAAAACAGATATTGCCTACTCACCGGCCTTTGTAGGCTCCAGCGAACTGAGTTTTTCACCTTTCAAAGGCGCAGAAATAGCGCTGATCAGCAAATACGTAAGCAAACAGTACCTGGATAATACGATGAATACCAATCCGGCCAGCTTTACGGTAAGTGCGCATGATGAGCTGAACCCGTATGCAGCCAACCGGCAGATCGGAGGTTATTTTATAAGCAACCTGCGGTTACATTATAACTTCAGCCTGCCTTCGGTTAAAAACATCGGCGTGGGATTGCTGATCAACAACATCTTTAATAAAAAGTATGTCACCAATGGCGCCACCTATCCTGAAATTGACAGCGGCGCTATGGCTAACTACAATTATTATTATCCGCAGGCGCCTGCCAACTTTTTGGCCTCGCTGAGCCTGTCATTTTAATCGTCTGAATTAAGGTAATAAAATTTAAACATGCACAACTGGCTACACCTGATATTGCAGCAACTTCAGCAAACCACTTTTTGGGAGTGGGTGGCTGTGGTATTGGGGGTAGCTGAAGTAGTGCTGGCCATGTCAAATAAAGTTTGGCTGTATCCGGCAGGCATTATCAGCACTGTAATTACTATTTATTATTTAATGGCTGCCCAATTGTATGCAGACTCGTTACTGAACCTGTATTACCTGGTGATGAGCTTTTATGGCTGGTACTACTGGATTAAAAAGCGGGGCCGGAAACAGGTGAACATTACCTGCAGCACCCGGCACGACTGGGTAATTACATTATCTATTTGCCTGGGCGGCTGGCTGATATTGTACGCATTGCTTACTTACGTAATGCCGCGTTACTTAACTATCTATTTTACCCCCTCCACCGTACCGGCTTGGGATGCTTGGGTGTCGGCTACTGCATGGGCGGGCATGTGGCTGCTGGCCCGGCGAAAAATAGAAAACTGGTTACTGCTTAATGTATCTAACCTTTTTGCCATACCCCTGCTGTTTTATAAGCAGCTGCCCCTGTTTGCCTTGCTTACTTTAGCGCTGTTTGTGCTGGCTTTTTTCGGGTATTACGACTGGCGTAAGCTTTACCGGCAGCAAGCTGAATCTTTAACTTAAACACCATGACCGAACTTACTACCATCCATCATCCTTCGGCCGGTTTACAGCCCGGATGGGTTGACCTTATACATCGTGCAGCTTTACAGGCAGAACAACAGGGGTTGTTACAACCCGAGCAGTTGGAACTGATAGCCCGGCAGCAATGGTTTAAATTACTGATACCGGCAGCTTACAGCGGACTGGAAATGCCTTTGCCTGATGTTGTACGCCTGGAAGAAAGTTTGGCCTGGGCCGATGGAAGCCTGGGCTGGACCATTACCCTTTGTGCAGGCGCAGGATGGCTTGGCGGCTTTTTGCATCCATCAATGGCTGCAAAAGTATTTAATGACCCACAAGTTTGCCTGGCCGGGAGCGGTGCGGTTACCGGTACCGCTGCTGAAACTGCTGATGGCTACCTCATTAACGGCGCATGGAAATATGCCAGCGGTGCACACCACGCCACTTACTTTACCGCCAATTGTGTTATACACCGTAACGGGCAACCCGTGCTTACCGATGCCGGTGAGCCGCTGGTAAGGGCTTTTATTATTCCCAAGGAGCACGTAACTTTGGTGCCCACCTGGAAATACATCGGCATGATGGGTACAGGCAGCCATGGTTTTGAAATTAAGGAGGCCAAAGTACCTCGAGAAGCCTGCTTTCAAATAGCGCCGGAAGGGGCTTTGATTCGCCATACTTTATATAGTTATCCTTTTTTGCCCTTGGCCGAAGCAACAACCGCAGTTAATCTTTCGGGCTTAGCGGTAAGGTTTATTGATCTTTGCGGACCTATATTTGCTCAAAAGACCGAAAACGGCCGGCTTACCATATCTCAGCAAGCTATTTTGAAAGCAGAATTAAAGTTTGCAACAGAAACTATTAATGATGCCCGTCAGGCTTTTCTTAGTGCAATAGACGCTTCCTGGCACTTTCCCCATCATCCCGAATTATTAAAAGCGGTAAGCATAACCAGCCGCCGATTGGCTCAAACTGCCCGCGAGTGCGTAGATCAGCTGTACCCTTATTGCGGGTTGCAGGCTGCCTCGCCCGATACCGAAATTAATTTGGTATGGCGCAACCTGCACACCGCCGGGCAGCATGCCTTGCTTACTTTTTTGGAGTAGCGCAATTAGTTTTCTGACTTCTGTGCAAATCAAGCCGTTGTTAACAAAAAAATCACATAAACCTATTGTTGCATTGCAGATATTTGAAGCTGGAAAATACCCATTGGATGAAAATCAAGCACTTACTTTCTGCGGCGCTGGCTGTACTCGGCCTTGCTGCATCTGCACAAAAACAAAAGCCTAATTCTGTTACCAACCTCACATCAGTGCCACGCCCTAAACTAATGGTAGGCCTGGTGGTTGACCAAATGCGCTGGGATTACCTGTACCGCTATTATGACCGCTACCAAAGCGGCGGCT
>CAXTCH010000163.1:0-7556 GCA_964241945.1 uncultured Mucilaginibacter sp. | reverse complement strand
GGTAGATACCTTGAGCTATTTGAGCCGCTTAGGCGTAAACGCTATTGAAGTAATGCCCGTAAATGAGTTTGAGGGTAATGATTCATGGGGATATAACAGCAATTTTTCTTTTGCCTTGGATAAATACTACGGCAGTAAGAATGACTATAAAGCTTTTATTGATGCCTGCCATGGTAAAGGTATGGCGGTAATACAAGATATTGTGCTGGAAGATCAGTTCGGTTCATCGCCGCTGGTGCAGATGTGGGCTACTTCAAGCGGTTCGCCTTCGGCTGATAACCCGTACATGAGCACCACCATTACCCACCCGGATGCGGTAGGTTATCAAATGAATCATCAAAAAGCCGCTACGCAGTATTTTACCGAAAAGGTAATGAAATACTGGATGCAGGAATATCATATCGACGGTTTCCGGTTTGATCAGGCCAAAGGATACACGCAGAATGTAACAGGTACAGAAAGTACTTCAGCTACCGAAGCCGCATGGGCCGCTTATGATGCCAGCCGCGTAACCTTATGGACTGCCTATAACAATTACATGAAAAGCCTTGACCCCAGTTTCTATGTAATACTCGAATACTTTGCTGTTAACCAGGAGCAGGATGCTTTGGCCAGTCAGGGCATGATGATGTGGAGCCCGCTCAACTATGCGGCAAACCAGGCCACTATGGGTTATATCGACGGCTGGGATTTGTCGGGCTTAATTTATACCGGTTATGGCTATAATACCCCTACCGGCCTGATGGCTTATTTTGAAAGCCATGATGAAGAACGCCTGCAGTTTAAAAATGAACAGTACGGCAACAGTTCAGGCAGCTACAATGTAAAAGATTTGGCCACCGGCTTAAAAAGGGATGAAATGGCAGCCGCATTCTTATTTTCTACGCCTGGTCCAAAAATGCTTTGGCAGTTTGGCGAACGCGGTTATGATGTCAGTATTAACGATGGCGGGCGTTTAGGCTATAAAGACCCGCACTGGGAATACATGCAAAATGCCAACCGTGCGCATTTGTATAGCGTTTATGCCAAAATGATTAACTGGAAAATTAAAAACGATATTTTTAACACCACTACCTTTAAGTCCGATTTAGGCAGCTATGTAAAAAGTATACAGCTAACCGGCAGCAATAATGTAGAAGTGGTAGGCAACTTTGATGTAAACAATCAGACTGTCAGTATCAGTTTCCCAACCACAGGTACTTATTATGATAATTTAACCGGTAACAGCATTAATGTTACTTCTACCCCGTTTTCCATGACGCTGGCACCGGGAGAGTATCATGTATACAGCACCACGGCTTTAACGAATTAAACGTAAGCCCCCTAACCCCTAAAGGGGGAATAGAAATTTGAGCAGAGATTATATCTAAATTCAACTTCTGTTCCCCCTTTAGGGGTTAGGGGGCTTTTTTATTACCTTTGCCGCATGGCATCTGTTAAACCTTCTGTACCCAAAGGCACCCGCGATTTCTCGCCTGCCGAAATGGCCAAACGCAATCATATTTTTGATACCATTAAATCCGTTTTCCGTAAATACGGCTATCAGCAGATTGAGACGCCATCGATGGAAAAATCGGATACTTTAATGGGTAAGTATGGCGAAGAAGGAGATAAACTGATCTTTAGAGTTTTGAACAGCGGTGATTTTCTTACTGACGCAAAAATCACCAACGATAACATCAATTTAAACTTCAAAAAACTGGCCGGGCAAATCTCAAGCAAAGCCCTGCGCTATGATCTCACTGTACCCTTTGCCCGGTATGTGGTACAGCATCAAAACGAAATTACTTTTCCATTTAAGCGTTTTCAGGTGCAGCCGGTATGGCGGGCTGATCGTCCGCAGAAAGGCCGTTACCGCGAATTTTATCAGTGCGATGCGGATGTAGTGGGTTCTGATTCTTTATTGAATGAAGCAGAATTTGTTGCCATTTATGATGAAGCATTAAGCCGTTTAGGGCTAAAGGATTTTAGCATCAAAATTAACAATCGCAAGATATTGGCCGGCATTGCCGAAATTATTGGCAAACCGGAGCTGATTGTGGACATGACAGTAGCTATTGACAAGCTGGACAAAATCGGACTGGAAGGGGTAAGCAAAGAGCTGCTGGAACGTGGTTTTGCGGAAGCAGATATTGAGCAATTGCATCCGGTAATTTTGTTGCAGGGCACCACGGAAGAAAAGCTGGCTGAACTGAAAACAGTGTTGGCCTCCTCCAAAACCGGCTTAAAAGGTATTGAGGAACTGGAAGCGGTGTTCAGTTATTTAAAATACTTCAAGCTGCAAAAAGCTACCGTTGAGCTGGATATCACTTTAGCCCGTGGCTTAAATTATTATACCGGCGCTATTTTCGAGGTAAAAACCAATGAGGTAAAGATGGGCAGTATTGGCGGCGGCGGCCGGTATGATGACCTGACCGGCATGTTCGGCCTGAAAGGGCTCACTGGCGCAGGTATATCCTTCGGTGCCGACCGTATTTATGATGTACTGGAAGAGCTCAACCTGTTCCCACTGGAAACGGCTCAGACTACCCAGGTGCTAATCTGCTGCTTTGATGAGGAAGGCGAGCATTATGCCCTGCCTGTACTACAGCAGCTGCGTGAGCAAAAAGTATGTGCAGAATTATATCCGGCCGGCGCAAAAATTAAAAAGCAGCTGGATTACGCCAATAACAAGGAAATTCCGTACACGGTAGTTATTGGCAGCGAAGAAATACAAAGCGGCCTTCTCACCTTCAAAAATATGCAAACCGGCTTGCAGGAAAAACTGACTGCTGAACAGATTGTGGCTGTACTGGCGGAATAAAATCCCCTCCGCCCCCTGAAGGGGAACTTAAAGAACTATCACAAGAAAGGGGTAGAAGATTTAAATTTATCTTCTACCCCTTTCTTGTGATTAATAACAATCAAAGTTCCCCCTTTAGGGAGCGGAGGGGGCCTTAGGTGATAAATCAAAAGGGACAATCACTTTAAAGCTTACATTGCGGCCCATGTTGAAAATACCGGGCTGTACGCCAGGTGGCACAGTCGGGTTATCAAAATATTTTAACCGGCTCATGTTGGATTGATAGCTCATGTTATTCAGGTTGGTACCTTCAATAAACAGCTTAAGAACCGTGTTGCCCTTGGCATCTACGAGGTTGCCGCCAATGCCGGCACTTAGCAAATTATAGCCACCGGTATAGGTTTCGGTGCCATAAGCTGCAAAATAGCGGGTTTGCGGATTATAATGGTCGAACCCGACAAAGGCGTATAACGCTTTAAAATGGCGGGTACCTTTGGCAAAGTCGCCACGCAGTTCGGAATGGGTATGCAGCGGTGGGATAAAGGGCAAATACTTTAAGCTGTCGGCCACTTTGCCGCCAGTGCCCAAATTGGTACCATAAGTTAAAGTCAGCGAGTTTTCAAAATGCAGCCATTTAATGGGATGAATATCCAGATTGAACTCACCGCCTTGTATCCGGGCTTTACTTTGCACATACGTAAACCGGTTGTACTGGCCGTTGGGGTTTAAAGAACCGTCGGCATTTACACGTTCCGGATTGCCGCTGGCATCCAGCAGCTGCTGCTGAAAAATATAATTTTCAATATGATTGGTATACAGTTCAATGCTGGCCGATACATTAGGCAAACTTAAAAAAGCGCCGATATCTTCCTGTAAGCTGAATTCGGGCTTAAAGTTGCTGTCACCTACGTGGTAAATTTGTGAACCCGGATCAGGGCCGTTGGCCGAAAGCTCTGCAATACTGGGTGCACGGAAACCCCGGCTGATATTGGCTTTCATTAAAAAAGCATCCGAAAAATTGTAGGTACCGCCAAAGCTGCCCGAAGCACCCGTAAATGTTTTATTTAAAGCGCTGAACTGTTGTGTTACATTAGGGGTGGTAGCTGGACTGCCGCCGGTATATAAGGAAGGAAAGTAAGCTCTCGAAGTATCTATATAAGCGGCCTTGCCATCGAAAGTGCGGCTGTCATACCGCAAACCACCCGACAAATCCAGCTTGCCAAAGGTCTTTTTCACGATAAAGAAAGGGCCTATATCAAACTGATGATAAGCGGGAATAGGGAAATCGGTACTGTAACCCAAGGTGTTATTCTGGTACATCCCGTTTACGCCTATCGTGGTTTCGTACCCTTTGCCAATCGTAAAATTGTACTTAAAATCGTAGGTATAAGTACTTAGCTCCAAATTGAGGCCGGGTATGTCACCATCCTCGGGATGTGTGTATTCCCGGCGGTGGCTGTATTGATAACCTAAGTTAACCAGCAAGTTGCCATTGCCGATATTAAAGCTGCTGTTATTATAAATGCGGTATAATTGCACGTGCTGGTGCAGCGTAGGGATATGATACGAATTGAGGTCCGAATTGGAAACAATCGGGCGGAAATCATCTGCATCAGTAATCTGCCTGGTAAATTTACGGGTAAGCGAGTCGCGGCTGCCATCAGGTATATCCTGCTCATCATCAAACAGCGAAGCATTGAGGTAAGAGTAACCCCAGGATTTATTCAGCCCTACCATTATCCGTGCGTCGCGCTCCCTAAAGTTGGTGCCATACACCCGGCCGTCATGCAGGTTTTGATAGTCTTTGGCTTGTTTGTCCGACAAAACAGTTCCCCATATCAGCCCCTTGTTATTCCCCTGTAAGCGGAATGAGCCATTAATCAATCCGTTATTGGTACCATAAATTCCTTGTACGGAACCTAAAATTTTGCCTTCCTCTACCGGAGCAGGCGAAATTAAATTAACTACGCCGCCAATCGCATCCGACCCATAGCTCAAGCTGGCCGGCCCTTTAATCACCTCTATACGGTCGATAGAATTTTGATCAACCTCAATACCATGTTCATCGCCCCATTGCTGCCCCTCCTGTCGTATGCCATCCTGCAAAGTAACCACGCGATTATACCCTAAACCATGTATAAAAGGCTTGGAAACATTAGGCCCGGTTGTTACGGCGCTTACGCCCGGCAGGTTGGCAATTTCATCAATTACGTTGCCGGAGGCCGAAGCGCGGTCGATACTGTTTTTGCCTACGGCTACCATGGGGATAGGGTTACGCTTTATTTCTGTAGCCCGGCTTACGCCGGTGATCACCACTTCACCGGTTTCAATAGAGGATACGCTCATCTGTACATTCAGTACCGTTGTTTTTGAAAAATCTATCTGCCGGTTAATGGTGGCATAGCCAATGGAGGAGAACTGAACCAGATAAGTGCCCCGCGGCACGTGAGGTAATATATACGCCCCTTTATTATTAGTACTGGCGCCGATTTTTAAATCAGGAATGCGGACGGTTACCCCGATCATTGTGCTGTTATCGGCTTTATCGGTAACCGTTCCGTGCAGGCTACCTGTGCCGGGTTGCGCTAAGGCTGCCCATGTGCTGAACAGTAAAGAAAATATAGTGAATAAGCAAAGTTTGAAATTCATATAAAAATATTGGTACAGCTGAATGAACGGCTGTTGGTGCATGGCATAAATTAAAAAAGTAATTGTGCGGTTAGCGTAATGGCGCCAAAACTTAAGGTGATGACCGGCTAACCTGAAAAGAATATAAACTTAATTTACACCACAGGCGGCGCCCTGCCCGAAGCCAGGATAAGCCCGATGCGCACAAAATGCTGCTCGCCGGCAATAAAGTGAAAATAGCTTTTGCCATAAATAACAGGCAGCTGCGGCTGAATACCAGGCAGCATTACTGTGTGGTGCATGGCATCGCACAAATCACATCGCTCGGTTACTGTTTTTGTGAAAGGGTTTTTATGAACGGCAATACTATGCGCCTGGGTGCGGTGCTGGTGAGCATATACCATATACTGCCCCGCCGTAAAGCACAGGAGCAGTATCCAGGAGAAAAGCATACGTAACTTAGCGGTTTTCAAAGCAGTTCAGCAGGGATATGGGCAATGCACCGCAAAAGTAGGCAACTATAACTTAAGAATTTTGTAAAAAAGTAACAATCTTGTTAAGGGGCGCATTTTTGATACGGCTTTTACGGCACTTTTGCCCTTATCTTTGCGCCAAATGACACCTGCCGAAATAAACAAGAAGTTTTCTGCCCTGCAGCAACGTATTGCTGAAGACTTTGATACCGATATACCCGACATTAAAGTTTTTCTCTTTTTAATCGGCGTGCAAGAGCTGGGAAAGGGCCCGCAAAAGTTCAGTAAGCGGCAAAAAGAGGAACTGATGCATATTGCCAATTGCAAACTGTTCGGTCAGCTGGGATTTTATGAATTGGAAGGGTTGGATCAGGACGGCTGGCCGCATTGGAAGCTGGTAAAGCCTATCCCGGCCTATACCTTGCTGGAACAGGAAATGCTGATGAAATCATTAATTGTAACTTATTTTGATGAAATGGAGTAGCATTCTTCATGGATCAGAATAATAAATGTTTAATAATTTTATGAAAAAAGCCCTTACCCTTTTACTTGCATTCATCTTCTTCTCATCGGCTTATGCTAAACCGCCGAAAAACCAATACGTACGTGTTGCAACTGCTTACGGCCAATGTATCATCCGGCTGTATAACCAAACCCCCAGGCACCGGGATAACTTTATTAAGCTTACCAAACAGGGCTTTTATAACGGCGTATTATTTCACCGGGTGATACAGAATTTTATGATTCAGGGGGGTGACCCGGATTCAAAAAAAGCACAGCCCGGACAAGAATTAGGTAACGGGGATGTTTCATACACTATTCCTGCCGAGTTTAATGACAGTTTATTTCATAAGCGCGGCGTATTGGCTGCAGCCCGTGAGGACAATCCGCAAAAGGCTTCAAGCGGGGCTCAGTTTTACATTGTGGAAGGAAAGCGGGTAACCAATGCCCGCCTGGACACCTTGGAGCAAACCCGGTTGAAGGGCCATACCATACCGGCCTGGCAGCGCGAATGGTATACATCGGTAGGAGGAACCCCGGCATTGGACCACAACTATACCGTTTTTGGTGAAGTGGTGGCGGGTATTGATATGGTTGACCGCATTGCCGCCGTACCTACGGATAAACGCGACCGGCCCGTAAAAGATGTGCCGATGACTGTTGAACTACTCAGCAAAAAGGAATGCCGGCATCTGGATGAATTGCTGAAATAAAACTAACAAAATTGAAGTAAAAGCAAGTTTAGCCGTTCTAAAAATAAATAGAGCCTTCACTCACTTTCGCGGCTTATCTTATTCAAGGTAATTAAATTTTTAACTGCTTCGCACATGGTATTGTTAAAATAAGCAAACACTGTTTTTCCGCCCTGTATCCATTCCCGAATATATTGGGCGTATTCATATAAGAAATCATCATCGTAACTACCCCGGTAGCCGCCATCGGGGCCATGAAAGCGCAGGTAAATAAAATCAGTATCGCCTTCACGTAAAGGAGTAGCCGAAGCAGGTAAATCGTGCAGTACCATGCCTGCGCCGTGCTGGTCGAGCAATTCATACACCTCGTCCTGGTACCAGGAACGGTTCCTGAATTCTACCGGAGTTTTCCATTGGCGTTCGGGGGCGGCCTGCCGTATTGCCAGCAGTAAATGATTGAACTGAGGCAGATTAAGGGTG
>CAXTCH010000162.1:0-7564 GCA_964241945.1 uncultured Mucilaginibacter sp. | reverse complement strand
TACATCCTCCAGGCTGTGTGCCGCAGTTGGAATCAAACGCAGCTCAATCAGTCCCTTCGGAATTACCGGATATACCACGATGGAGCAGAAGATGCCATAGTTTTCGCGCAAATCGCGGGTCAGGCTGGTGGCCTCATTTAAATCCCCCTTCAGGAAAACCGGGGTCACCATGGTGTTGGTGATACCGATATCAAAGCCGCGTTCCTTTAAGCCATTTTGCAGCGCCAAAGCAATCGTCCATAATTTTTCGCGCAGTTCAGGATTATTTTTCAGGAGTTCGAAACGCTTCTTTAAACCGATTACCATCGGCATGGGTAATGCTTTGGCGAAGGTTTGCGAGCGCATGTTATAGCGCAGGTAATTCACAATTTCGCGGTTGGCAGCCACAAAGGCCCCAATGCCGGCCATTGATTTAGCAAAGGTACCAAAGTACACATCTACGCCATCTATGCAATCCTGCGCCTCATGAGTACCGGCACCGGTTGGGCCCATGGTGCCAAAGCCGTGTGCATCATCAATCAGTAAACGGAATTGATATTTTTCTTTCAGGTCAATAATCTCTTTAATTTTGCCCTGCGCACCCGACATGCCAAAAACGCCTTCGGTAATTACCAAAATACCGCCGCCGGTTTGCTCGGTAAGGTGTTTAGCGCGCTCCAGTTGTTTTTCGCAGCTGGCAACGTCATTATGCTGGTAAACAAAGCGTTTGCCCATGTGCAGGCGTACGCCGTCAATAATACAGGCATGTGATTCAGCATCGTACACAATTACATCGTTACGGTCTACCAGTGCATCAATAATAGACACCATGCCCTGGTAACCATAGTTGAGCAAAAAAGCCGACTCTTTACCTACAAAGGTAGCCAGCGCCTGCTCCAGTTCTTCGTGGTGACGCGAGTTGCCCGACATCATGCGGGCACCCATCGGGTAGGCCATACCGAAATCAGCCGCCGCCTGTGCGTCGGCCGCTCTTACTTCGGGATGATTTGCTAATCCTAAATAGTTATTCAGGCTCCAAACCAGGTGTTCTTTGCCGTTAAAATACATATGCGGACCAATCTCACCTTCCAGCTTTGGGAATGAAAAATAACCGTGCGACCATTCCTGATGCTGGCCTATAGGCCCGCCCATAGTTTTTGATATTTTGTCAAATAAATCCAAACCTCAATCAATAAGCAGTTAATATACAAAGATAATCGATATAAAAGCCCAAACAAGGGTTATAACTTTTTATAATAGCTTATAACAAAATAGCCCTTGTATAAAATACAAAGGCTATCCCGTTTAAAAAGTTTTGTTTTAGTCTACGTTATCGTGTAAAAACGAATTGTTGTTACGCAGCTCGGTAGTGCCGTCATTATCAGACAAGGAGAACCTTGAAATCTGGCTTTCGCCCGAGGCAGGCGTTTGCTGCAGGGCAATTTCCTTGCGTTTATAAGCCGGAATATTTTCCAGTTCCTGAAGGTTGCCGTTGCGCAGCTTCATGCTCAACTCTTTCAGCTTTACAATACGCTCACGCGAACGGATCAGTTGCTCTTCGATAGACTGGTCTGTTTTGTTATCGTCTGCACCTACTACCGGTTCTGGTTCCGGTTCAGGCTGCTTGGTTTCTTTAACCGGCTCAAAGTTCATCACCGTTTCCGTCACCTTTAAGGTAAAGTCGCCGGTGTCAGGCTCCTGCTCGGCAACTGGTTCTTCCATCAGCGAGTGCCGGATGACCTGCTGATCATCGCCGCCGCCGCGGGTAAACAAATCATACGCGCTGGCCTGCTGCTTAGGCTGACCTTCGTTTTGCTTGGCATAAGGCTGAGCTGCACCTTCAGTCTTAGCCGGGTTGATGAACTCATTTACCGGTTTTACCAACGGCGAATTCTCCGGGTTAAGCACAGAAATGATTTTTTTGTTGCTCTGCTCCTTTTCGCGCTCGTCTTTGGTTTGGAAACCGGTAGCAATAATGGTTACCAGAATTTTATCGCCCAGCGCTTCGTCTTTGCAGTTACCCCAAATTAAATCAGCAGCCAGGCCAGCTTCTTCCTGGATGTAGTCAGTGATCACGCTTACCTCATCCATGGTTACTTCCTGGTCGCCCGAACTGATGTTTAACAGGATATAGCGGGCACCTTCAATTTCATTATCCTTCAATAACGGTGATGACAGGGCTCCCTCTACTGCACGCAGTGCACGGTTATCGCCCTCGGCCGCAAAGCTGCCCATGATAGATACGCCGCTGTCTTTCATCACTGTACGCACATCTTTAAAGTCGACGTTGATATAGCCTGGCAATGTAATTATTTCAGCAATGCCTTTGGCGGCTGTGGTCAATATATTATCGGCCTGGGCAAATGCAGCGCCCAGGGTAAGGTTACCAAAAATCTGGCGCAGGCGGTCGTTTGAAATTACCAGAAAAGAATCCACATTCTTTTTCAATTCTTCCAAACCTTCCTCGGCCTGCAGTTTACGGCGTTTGCCCTCAAATGAGAACGGCGTGGTAATGATACCCAC
Source organism: uncultured Mucilaginibacter sp. (assembly GCA_964241945.1). Taxonomy (GTDB): domain Bacteria; phylum Bacteroidota; class Bacteroidia; order Sphingobacteriales; family Sphingobacteriaceae; genus Mucilaginibacter. Next base: position 5,062 of record CAXTCH010000162.1, on the reverse strand, counting down.
GGTCAGGATATCCATCTCGCGCGCTGCCTTGGCAATGATTGGACTTGCACCCGTGCCTGTACCGCCACCCATGCCGGCGGTAATAAAAAGCATTTTGGTGTTTGGCCCCAGCATCTGCTTAATCTCTTCGATATTCTCAATGGCCGAATTTTTCCCCACTTCGGGGATAGATCCCGCACCCATACCCTCGGTAAGGCTGGCGCCCAGCTGCACCTTGTTCGGGATAGGGCTTAGTTCAAGCGCCTGTGCATCGGTGTTACAAATAATAAAATCAACACCGGTGATTCCCTGCTTGTACATATGGTTTACAGCGTTGCCGCCGCCACCGCCAACACCAATTACCTTGATGATTGACGACTTCTCTTTTAGCATTTCAAATTGCATGGGTCTAATTTTCAGCTATATAATTTGCGTGAATACGATTGCTTTTGTTAGGGTAATATTATCACTTTTTAACCACATATTTTAAACGAATTTAACTTATGTTGAAAATATTTTTTGTGGCTAAAAACGTGCCAGTCTCCTTTACCCTTAACTAAAGAATGCTATTATTAATTAAATTAATAACTTATAGTTACTTTAAAAAGTCCTCGTCTTTAATATCGTCCTTGATAAATTTCTTGCCGGTTTCTAAAATTTTACCCAGCAATCCGAGGCGACGATCATCGCCAAAACGCGGCGCTTTTTCGGTTTTTACTTCGGTTTGCGGATAAGGAACACTGTTATATTCCATTTTTTGAATACCCTTAATCAGCAGCCCGATACCGGTGGCATACGTAGGGCTTTGCAGCTCATCATACGTTGCTTTAGGCAGTACATCGTTCTTAGCGAGGTGCTCATTGGGCAAACCTACGCGGCAATCCAAGCCGGTTACATATTCCACCAGCTGTGCCAAATGCCGCAGCTGCGCACCGCCACCGGTAATTACAATACCGGCAATCAGTTTCTTTTCGTAACCCGATGATTTGATTTCATAATACACATGCTCCACAATTTCTTCCATGCGGGCCTGTATAATGTAGGCCAGGTTTTTTACCGAAATTTCTTTCGATTCGCGGCCGCGTAAGCCCGGTACGCAAACAATTTCATTTTCTTTATTTTCATCAGCCAGGGCAGAGCCAAACCGCACCTTCAATTGCTCCGCAATGTTGCGCATTACAGAACAGCCTTCACGGATATCTTCGGTAACACTGTTACCCCCAAACGGAATCACGGCTGTATGACGGATAATGCCCTCATGGAAAATCGCCACATCCGTTGTACCACCGCCAATATCAACCAGCACTACACCGGCTTCTTTTTCTTCGTCACTCAGCACAGATTCAGCAGAAGCCAGCGGTTCCAGTATCAGTTCCTGGCTTTCCAGCTGCGCTTTGGTTACACACTTTACAATGTTTTTAATTGCGGTTACCTGCCCCGAAATAATGTGGAAGTTGGCCTCCAGGCGCACACCGGCCATACCGATCGGGTCTTTAATGCCCGGTTCATTATCTACCGTAAACTCTTGTGGTAATACATGAATAATTTCCTCTCCCGGCGGCATTACCAGGTTATACATATCTTCAATCAGCTTGTCGATATCCTTACGCCCAATCTCCGTGTTCAAATCACGGCGGGTAATCAGTCCGCGGTGCTGCAAACTTTTAATGTGCTGACCGGCAATACCAACGTTTACCACCCGTACTTCTACGTTCGACTGTGCGCTGGCAGCATCCACGGCCTGAGCGATGCCCTGAACTGTTTTGTCGATATTAGATACCATACCGCGCGTCACACCCGCCGACTCGGCTTTGCCGATACCTAATACCTCTATTTTTCCGTTTTTACTTCTGCGGCCTACTATTACGCAAATTTTAGTAGTACCAATGTCGAGGCCGACTACAATCGGCGAGCTTTTTTCCTGTGCTGGGCTTTTTTCCATGATTAATGCATTATTTGAGCGGTGTCCTCAGTAAATTTTGTTGTATCCTTCGGGATGATTGCCTTTGCTTTGGCAGTATCTGTTTTTAATCCGTCGCTTTTAATACCGATTACCTGGTTGGCGTATTTTATGTTGATCACTTTATACGTATCCCAGCCTACTACCGGCAGCGCCTTTTTATAAAATATTTTCAGGTTATGAAATTTGTTTTCCAGCGAGTCGGCATCGCCCAGCAAAATGCGCTGGTTACCTACGCGGGGTATCAGTTCTATTTCATGGTCCTGGTTTACATATATCTGTGCAATCTGTGCATCCCACAAAGAGTCTTTGCGGATGAAGTCTGCTGTTTTAAATAAATCTTTTGCCAGCTGCGTATGCAGGGTATCCACCTTGTTACCAAACACCTCGTCGATGTAGCCGTTGGCGGCCAGTACCCGGGCCGTAAAGTTGGGCGACAAAGGAATCTTTAACCCGTGCTGGTCCACATAATAGTCCTGGTCAAAACGGTTCATAATGCGCATCATGGGCTGGCGTTGGCTCAATTCAACCCAAATGATGCCATCCATATCGGCATACACTTTGGCGGATTCGATAAATGGGTTCGCCTTCAGTTTATTTTCCAGCTGATGCAAATTAATCAGCTCCAGCTTGCGGCCAATTAAGGCATGGCGGCTCATTCCCAAAAGGTTATCCACTTCCTGCCGGTCAATAAAATACTGACTGCCCGGCATGTAAATTTTCACATCCCGGCATAGCACCCCGGCCTTCTTGTACTCAATGAAGCTCATGAGCGCCACCAGGCCGCTTAACGACACCAGCCAGCAAAAGCCAGCAAAGATACGCTGCCAAACACGTTTGTTCTTAAACATTTTGAAAAGCGTTTTTTAAGGGTTCAACTAACTGGTCAATATCTCCGGCACCTACGGTAAGCAGCAGTTCCGGCTGCCCTTGTTTTACAAAATCTATAATCTGCTGCCGGCCAAGTATCTGCTTGTTTTTTAACCGCATCTGCTTCAGAATAGTATCGGCCGTAATGCCTTCAATGGGCAGCTCGCGGGCCGGGTAAATATCCATCAAAAGCAGCTCGTCTGCCATATCCAGCGCGGCGGCAAACTCGGGCGCAAAATCGCGCGTGCGGGTAAACAGGTGCGGCTGAAAGATGGCGGTGAGCTTGCGCTCGGGGTATAATTTTTTTACTGAACCGATGCAAGCCTGCAGTTCGGCCGGGTGATGAGCATAATCATCAATGTAAATATGCTCCGGCGTTTTCACAATATATTCAAAACGGCGCTTTACCCCGGCAAATGAAGCCAGCGCAGTTTTAACAGCTTCGGGTTTTACGCCTGCATATAAAGCCGCCTGTATAGCCGCCACGGCATTCTCTACATTATGCATACCGGGTATACCCAGTTTTATGTTTTCAATGCTGAGGCTAGCATTTATAAAATCGAAATAAAAGTCGCCGTTTTCAATACGGATGTTGGTACCGACAACCTCAGCATCCTGGTTAATGGCGTAGCTGATTCCTCCGCTGATTGGCAAGCCTTGTTTCACAATCAATCTGCCGCCCGGCTTTAACTGTGAAGCAAACAACCGGAACGATTCCTGTAAATGGGAATGGTCGCCGTAAATATCCAGATGATCGGCATCCATGGAAGTTACTACTGCAATATCCGGATGCAGGGTAAGGAAGGAACGGTCGTATTCGTCAGCCTCAACCACCATTATGTTACTGCTGCCATACAGCACATTGCTGTTGTAATTGGTTGCAATTCCCCCTAAAAACGCAGACCCGTCTATGCCCGCGCTTTTCAGCAGGTGCGCAATCATGCTCGAGGTGGTAGTTTTACCATGTGTGCCCGCCACCGCAAGGGTATAACTGCCCTTGCTGATGATGCCTAACACCTGCGAACGCTTGTAGATATCAAACCCTTTATCATTAAAGGCAGTAAGTATCATCGAATCCTTTGGAACGGCAGGCGTATAAATAATTAATGTAGCGGCATTGGGTTCAGCAAACAGGGCAGGTATGTGTGCGGCATCGTCTTCAAAAATAATGCTGATGCCTTCCTGCTGCAGTTCGTCTGTTAACGGGGTGCTTGTTTTATCGTAGCCAAATACAGTGCAGCCTAAATGATTAAAATAGCGGGCCAGGCCACTCATGCCTATTCCCCCTATTCCAATCAGGTACACTTGCTTGATATTATTCAGCTCCATTTTTACTACGTATCGTCTAAAAAAAATTATTTTCGGTTTACTAACTGAAACACCTGCCCGGCAATTACCTCGTCGGCATCGGGCAGGGCCAGGTGGCCTATGTACCTGCCTAATTTACACTGCTGCTCTTCATTATTCAATAGCGCAAGCGCTGTATTTACCAATTGGCTTGCAGCATCAGCATCGGCCACAAAAAGAGCTGCGTTTTCCTGCACCAAAGCCTGCGCATTTTTAGTTTGGTGATCTTCGGCCACATTGGGCGAAGGCACCAGGATGACTGGCTTTTTCACCACGCACAATTCGGCAATGGTACCTGCACCGGCCCTCGATATAATAATATCGGCGGCTGCATAGGCCAAATCCATGCGGTTTAAAAATTCGAGCACTTTCACTTTCGGAGAGATGTCTGCGCCCAGCTGCTCCAAAATGCTTTTATAATAAAACTTACCGGTTTGCCATATCAGCTGCACATCGGCTTCCAATATTTGCGGCAACCCTGCCAGTATACTTTGGTTAAGCGTACGTGCGCCTAAACTACCGCCGGTAATCAGTATCGTTTTCTTTTCGGCCGATAGTTCAAATGAATCTAAGGCCTCCTGCCGCTTACCGGCAATATTTACGGATTCTTTGCGGATTGGATTGCCGGTTTTGATAATTCGGTCGGCCGGGAAGAACTTGTCCATTCCGTCAAAGGCCACGCAAATCTTTTCAGCTTTTTTGCCCAGCCATTTGTTGGTTACGCCAGCATACGAGTTTTGCTCTTGTATCAGCGTAGGTATACCCTTTAACGAAGCCGCATACAATAACGGGCCGGAGGCATAACCGCCTACACCTACTGCTACATCGGGCTTAAAATCTTTAATAATTTTAAGCGCCTTAATTACGCTTTGTAACAGCTTTACCGGAAGCAACAGATTTTTCAGG